>NZ_PYLV01000049.1:0-4063 GCF_003025475.1 Photobacterium sp. NCIMB 13483 | reverse complement strand
TTGATAAATCTTTCGACTTAACTATTCAACGAGTGCCCACACAGATTGCATGGTCAAATTGTTAAAGAACATACTGACTTTCGGTAACCGCTTGCGCCGTTGTCCGTGTCAGTGAGGTCGCATTATAGGAGAATTTTTAAAACTGACAATAGTTTTTTTACATCAAAATAATCAACCGCTTTTTTTTTATACAAAAATTTATATTTCATCCATTTTTTAATCAAAAATTAATAATAACTATATTTAATCTTGTATCTAAATGCATCTTGATAGTCGTTAAAAGTGATGAAATGAAAATTAAAGCAGCAATAAAATAAAAAGAAGCTGTAAACAAGCTAGAAAGGATAAACAAGATGTGGTGTTTCACAATGAGTAGGAAGTAGAAAGATAAGACGCAAAGCTTTAATTGATAACCTCTAAAATAAAAGCAGTAGATCACCTACTGCTTTATAACATGAACAATTACGCGTTTTCAGCGAGCCATGCTGGTACATTCTTAACGCTGTCTAAAACAGCATCTGCTAGAGCTTCACCTTCTTCAGTGATCGCTTTACCTGTACGTACTAATACTTTAAAAGCAACATCTGCCGCTATCGCTGCTTTCATATCATCGGCTTTATCACCAATCATTACTGATTTTGACATATCAATATTCAAGTGACTTTGCGCCGAGATAAACATGCCTGGATTTGGTTTACGACAATCACAATCTTGTAAATATTCACCTTTGCCTTCCGTTGCGTGGTGTGGGCAATAGTAAATACCGTCAAATTCAATATCTTGATCTTCGAAATTCCAATCCATCCATTCAGTCAAAGAAATAAACTCATCTTCGCTGAAGATACCACGAGCAATACCAGATTGATTAGTAACTAAAACAAGTAAGTAACCCATTTCTTTGAATTTTTTACATGCATCAAAAACACCATCAATGTATTCAAAATCATCAACAGTATGTACATAGCCGCGATCAACGTTTATTACGCCATCACGATCAATAAAGACAGCTGGTTTGGCCAAAAGAAAGCCCTCAACAATTAGATATTGGTTTGATTATGTCACGAGTTGGTATTGAAAAGTATTAGTTATCACATCCACAAGACTGATTAGCCATGAACAGAGTACTGTAATAAACCCCACAACCATTTAGACGTCTAGACGTAAAAATAGCTATTGACTTAAAAAGCGATTGGAAATAGCATCAACTTAACAGCAGTTGATATATTTTAACTGATACAACCAATTATTAACAATAAATGCAATATAGCACTATTTGCACATAATGGATTGCATCTAATTAATCAGGAAGTTCAATGATAGAAATAAAACAAGTCAATAAAGTGTTCTATCAAGGTGAGAAAGCAATCAATGCGCTAAAAGATATTAATCTCAGCATAGAACAGGGAACAATTTTCGGTGTGATTGGTTCATCAGGAGCAGGAAAGAGTACGCTCATTCGATGTGTGAATTTATTAGAAAAGCCAACAACAGGTAATGTTATTGTTGATGGTATTGATTTAACCACCCTCTCATCTAATGAATTAACTTTAGCTCGTCGTAAAATTGGAATGATTTTTCAGCATTTTAATTTGCTTTCATCACGCACCGTTTATGCCAACATTGCATTACCACTTGAGCTTGCTGGTCTTTCAACACTCGAAATAAATACCAAGGTTACTCAGTTACTGTCATTAGTTGGTCTAGAAGATAAACGTAATAGCTATCCATCAAACTTAAGTGGTGGTCAAAAACAACGGGTAGCTATCGCACGAGCTTTAGCCTCTGATCCCAAAGTTTTATTGTGTGATGAAGCCACCAGCGCACTTGATCCCGCAACAACGCAATCAATACTGGCTTTATTACGTAAAATTAATCAGCAACTTAACTTAACTATTTTATTGATTACTCATGAAATGGATGTGGTTAAACGTATCTGTCATCAAGTTGCGATTATTGGTGGTGGTGAATTGGTCGAACAAGGCCTTGTCGGTGATATTTTTGCACACCCGAAAACTGAATTAGCTAAAGCGTTTATTCGCTCAACGTTAGATTTATCGATTCCTGAAGATTATCAATTAAGAATGACACCAACCTCGGTCAAAGGAAGTTATCCCCTTATTAGGCTGGAATTTACTGGAGACTCTGTTGATGCGCCGTTAATTAGCCAAGTTGCACGCGAGTTTAATCTTGATATCAGTATTCTTAGTTCAAATATGGATTATGCTGGCGGAGTTAAGTTTGGATTAATGCTTGCCGAGTTCTTTGGTACTCAAACTGCCATTGATAACGCTATTAGGTTTTTACGTGATCACAAATTAAATGTTGAGGTACTAGGATATGTCGCTTGATGCAATAACAACATGGTGGCAGAGCAATCAGCGCCTAACTGAATTACTTATCGAAGCATTGGGACAAACCTTAACCATGGTGTTGGTGTCCGGTTTCATTGGCTTTGTTATTGGTATTCCTCTTGGTGTCACATTACACCTCACCAAAAAAAATGGTTTATGGCAAAACCCCGTTTTAAATAAAATTCTAGGTATTGTGGTTAATATTGGCCGTTCAATCCCTTTTATTATTCTGTTAGTTGCCATTATTCCTTTTACACGATTTGTAGTTGGCAGTTCTATTGGTACCGCTGCCGCCATTGTGCCACTAACAGTCGGTGCAATTCCCTTCATCGCGCGTTTAGTTGAAGGGGCGTTATTAGAAATTCCAACAGGACTAATAGAAGCAGCACAAGCTATGGGTGCAACCCCGATGCAAATTATCGCCAAGGTATTATTACCCGAAGCTTTACCCGGCATTATTAATGCGATCACCATTACTTTAGTGACTTTAATTAGTTATTCCGCCATGGCGGGAACCGTTGGAGGCGGAGGGTTGGGTGATGTCGGTATTCGTTATGGTTATCAGCGTTTTGATGGCACCGTCATGGCTATCACCGTCATTATGCTTGTTATTTTAGTCCAACTTATTCAATCAATTGGTGATCACTTAGTGAAACGTGTCGATCACCGTTAGTAACAAAAGATTATTTATATCATCAAGGAAAGCCCATTTAAGGAGTAATACTATGGCGTTCAATCTTAAACACCTTTTTGCCATTGCCGGCGTTGCTGCAGCTATCACATTAACAGGCTGTAGTGAGCAAGAAACCCCCATTGATAACAGTAAAGTAAAAATTGGTGTCATGGCGGGAGCTGAAGAACAAGTAGCAGAAGTTGCTGCTAAACAAGCAAAAGATAAATATGGGCTTGATGTTGAATTAGTTACTTTTACAGATTATGTATCACCTAATGCAGCATTAGCAGAGGGCTCGATTGACGCTAATGCTTTTCAACATAAGCCATATTTAGATCAACAAATTAAAGATCGTGGTTATAAATTTGCGATTGCTGGCAATACATTTGTATACCCTATTGCTGGCTATTCAAATAAAATAAAATCACTGGATGAATTAAAAGATGGAGATCAAATTGCAGTACCCAATGATCCCACTAACCTTGGCCGTTCTTTATTATTATTACAACAACAAGGTCTAATTACACTAAAACCAAATACAGGCTTAACCGCAACAGTATTAGATATTGTGAATAATCCTAAAAATCTTAAAATCGTAGAATTAGAAGCCGCTCAATTGCCACGTTCTTTAGATGATGTTGCATTAGCCGTAATTAATAATACTTACGCTAGTAGCTTAAACTTAACACCTGAAAGAGATGGTATTTTCGTAGAAGATAAACAGTCACCTTACGTTAATATTATTGTCGCTCGTGAAGATAACGTTAATGCTGAAAATGTACAAAAGTTCATTCAAGCTTATCAATCAGATGAAGTTTATAATTCAGCTCAGACTATCTTTAAAGGTGGCGCTGTTAAAGGCTGGTAATCACACCAATTAGCAACACATCATTTAAGAGCAGGCCTTAGTGCCTAATGCTGATCAGTTAAGCCCAAAATGATCAGTTGAACGATCCTGTAGATGTGTAAAAATCCAAGTGTATTTAATGCACTTGGATTTTTTTATGTTTTTAAGACAAGCACTTGAACAGATACATGC
>NZ_PYLV01000048.1:0-4230 GCF_003025475.1 Photobacterium sp. NCIMB 13483 | reverse complement strand
TTAATAACTAACTAGAACGGAAATGGGAATAAATAATAAATACACTGACAATTAATTATCACTATTAATAAACAGTATTATTTATTCCCTTTCTAAAATATTCGGTCAGGCCTTTTAATTTTTCATAGTTAATATGTCGAGTTAAAACATACCTGTTATCCACCATTTTATTCAGGCGTTATTATGAACAATAATAGTAGTACAAATAAAATGCGTGCTCTTGTTATCGAGCACCAAAATATTACTCCAAACAGCTTTGCAGACCGTGCAACTAAGTCGCTTGTTGCTGAACTACAAAACCGTACTATCGAAATCATCACTGCTACTTCTTACGAAGATGCACGTGCGGTTATTCTGTCTACTCAAATTGACAGCCTAGTATTAGCACTAGAAAAAACTGAAGAACAAATCGTTAACTCTCATGAAGAAGTTGATTTGTTAGCAGCACTACAAGCACGTCAATCTGAAGTGCCAGTATTTCTACTAGCAGAACGCGCACGTACTTCTATTCTTAACAACCGCCAGTTAATGGAACGTGTTGATGAGTGTTACTCTGTACTAGAAGACACTGCTGACTTCGTTGCTGGCCGTATCGTTGCTTCAATGCGTCGTTACCGTGCACAAGTGTTACCACCGTTCATGAAAGCGATGATGCACTACAACGATATCCATGAGTACTCATGGTCTGCTCCAGGTCACCAAGGTGGTATTGGTTTTACTAAGACCCCTGCTGGTAACCAATTCTTTGAATTCTTCGGTGAAAACTTGTTCCGTACCGATATGGGTATCGAGCGTGCTGCACTAGGTTCATTACTTGACCACAGTGGCGCATTTAAAGATTCAGAAGTTGAAGCAGCTAAGATCTTCGGTGCTCATCAGTCTTACTCTGGTATCGTAGGTACTTCAGGTTCAAACCGTACTATCATGCAAGCATGTATGAAAGACGACGATATCGCTATTTGTGACCGTAACTGTCACAAATCAATTGAACAAGGTCTGATCCTAACGGGCGCACGTCCAATCTACATGGTACCTAGCCGTAACTGTTACGGTATCATCGGTCCGATCAGCAAAGTTCAAATGAGCAAAGAAGGCATCGCGCTTAAAGCGAAAAATGCGGGCATTCCTTTCAACGCTGATGAGAAAAAAGCAAGCTACGCTGTAGTAACTAACTGTACTTACGACGGTTTATGTTACCACTCAGAAGTGACTGAAGCGCTACTAGGCGAAAGCTCTAGCCGTATTCACATGGATGAAGCTTGGTTTGGTTACGCACGTTTTAACCCTATCTACAAGGGTCACTACGCAATGCGTGGCGATGCTAAAGACCACACTGGTCCAACAGTATTTGCAACTCACTCAACACACAAGTTATTGAATGCATTGTCTCAAGCATCATACATTCACGTACGTAACGGTGAAAACGCGATTAACTTCGATCGTTTCAACCAAGCTTACATGATGCACACTTCAACATCGCCACTATACGCAATCTGTGCGTCTAACGATGTTGCTGCAAACATGATGAAAGGCGAAAGTGGTCTATCGCTAACTAACGAAGTTAACCGCGAAGCGATCATCTTCCGTCAGAACATGCGTCAACTATTCAACGATTACACCGCTGAAAACGATTGGTTCTTCAAGCCTTGGAACGCTGAAACTGTTACAGAAATGAACGGCGACAAAGTTAATTTCGAAGACGCTTCTGTTGAGTCTCTAATGACTATCCAACAGAACTGGAAATTGACTCCTGGTGACAAGTGGCACGGCTTTGACGAAATCGACAATGACTGGTGTATGCTTGATCCAATCAAAGTTAGCTTGCTAACTCCAGGTCTTGACGACAACGGTAACTTCCTAGAAACAGGTGTTCCAGCAGCACTTGTAACAGCTTACCTAAGCCATTTCGGTATCGTACCAACACGTACTACTGACTTCCAAGTAATGTTCCTATTCTCAATGGGTATTACTAAAGGTAAGCGTGACACCTTGATCAACACATTGTTGTCGTTCAAACGTCACTACGATGCCAACGCAGATATCGAAACATTATTGCCTGAGCTAGTTGCTTCTGCTCCAGAAGTTTACCGTGGTCTTGGTCTGAAAGATCTTGGCGAGCGTATGTTCAAGTACCTAGTACGTCACAACCCAAGCCAAGTGCTAAACCACGCTTACTCAAGCCTTCCAGTAATGGAAGTGAAACCACGTACTGCTTACCAGTTCGTAGTTTCAGATGACGTAGAGCTAGTGGCTTCAGATAAACTTGTTGGCCGCGTTGCAGCGAACTCTGTTATCCCTTACCCACCAGGCATTCCAATGCTTATGGGTGGCGAAAACTTCGGTGATGATACAAGTCCTCAAATCCAGTACTTGAAAGCACTAGAAGCATGGGACGCTGAGTTCCCTGGTTTCGAACACGAAACTGAAGGCGCAGAAATCGAAGACGGTAAATACCACGTTCTTTGTATCAAAAAAGAAGCACTATAATCGCTTAATGCATTAGTGTGACAGCCTATCAATCCCTCGCTGGTAACAGCGGGGGATTTTTTTATCGGTACAAATTTAGCCATAATCTTAGCGCTCAGGTTGCATTAACCTATCTATAGCTAATTATAATTTATACAAATTAAATATTTCTTAACCCATCATTCAAAAAAAAAATCAATTTTTAATGATGAATTTATTCTCACTGATAAAGCATAACTATATTTTGTGCTATTTTTGATTGATTTTAAATTACCACCCAGTGAGAATTTTAACTCATTGTAAATAAAGGCCTTTAATCACAAAAAAATGCAACAAATTACATTTTTACACCATTTGTTAAAAATAATGGTCGAATAATGATACTAAAACTAATCATACCCACTAAAAATGCAATGATTCATTCCGTTTTTACGGTTTTAATTTTAAAGAATCAGCGCATTATATGTCTCGAAAGCGAAGTTGTTTATTCCATTTAAAATATATTTCTTATGCTGAGAACTATATTTTAATTATTTTATAATAAGTAAAATAAAATAATTAACTTCCTTTATATAATAAATAACTCCCCATGGATCTGGTTTTATTTATATTAATATAAATCTTATTTTAAATATGATTTACATCCCTTTAAATCACAGGTGAATATAATGTCATCAGATACTGGCACTAAAAAAATGGGCCTTGTCGGCTTAACTGTACTTGTTGCAGTTAACATGATGGGTTCCGGTATTATTATGCTACCAGCAAGCTTGGCGCAAGTTGGTGCAATCTCAATGTTATCTTGGATTGTGACTGCGTTAGGCGCAATGTGTATTGCTTATACATTCGCTAAATGTGGTGCATTTTGTAAGCGCTCTGGCGGTATGTCAGCTTACGCAGAAGAAGCACACGGAAAATCATCTTTCTTCATCTCATCTTATACTTATTACGTGTGTTTGGTTATTAGCTGTGTTGCTATTGCCGTTTCTGCTTTAGGTTACATCAAACCATTTATGCCTTGGCTAGATACACCTATGCACACTTTCTACGGTGTAGTTGCTATCCTTATCTTCACCATGGTAGCTAACTTTGGCGGTGCGAAAATCACAGGTCAAATCTCAGCATTCACTGTTTGGGGTATTATTATTCCTGTTGCAGGTCTATCTATCATCGGTTGGTGGTGGTTCGATCCACAAACATTCATGAGCGCATGGAACCCACACCACGACACTACAATGCACTCTGTATCTTCTGGTATCGCATTGACTTTATGGGCTTTCCTCGGTATTGAGTCTGCAGGTGCTAACTCTGATGCGGTTGAAAACCCAGAGCGTAACGTACCACTTGCAGTACTGTTTGGTACTGGTTTCGCAGCGATTGTTTACATTGCTTCAACGGGTGTTATTCAAGGTATTATTCCTAACTCAGAACTAGCAGCATCAACTGCACCGTTTGGTCTTGTATTCAGCCACATGTTCAACCCAACAGTAGGTAACATTGTTACACTGGCAGCAGTTATCGCATGTATCGGCTCACTACTTGGCTGGCAGTTCACTAACGCCCAAGTTTCTAAAGCAGCGGCTGATGAAGGTCTATTCCCTAAAATCTTTGCTAAAACAAACAAAGCAGGTGTGCCAATTGCAGGTATGTTAATCATGCTTGCGGCTGAGATTCTACTAGCAGTAATGACTATCTCTCCTAACTTGATCAGTCAGTTCAACGCACTATTGAACCTAGCCGTATTCATTAACATGGTACCTTACA
>NZ_PYLV01000047.1:0-4667 GCF_003025475.1 Photobacterium sp. NCIMB 13483 | reverse complement strand
TCCAATGCCGCGTATAATATAGTGCGACCCTTTCCTTGTAAAGCAATAATATTAAAAAGCTTTTTAAGTGATCACCAATTAATCAAAGCTTATTAATATCATTCAATTTGGTGTTTTATACAACAAATCATAAGCCAATATAATGGGGTGACTAGATTTCAAAAGGATCACCCTCCATAACAAATGACAGCAAGATCTCGCCAATAAAGAAGCACCAACTAAACTATGCCACTTCATGGTGGGATCTAGCACTTTACACTCTCGCAGCCTCGAAACTCGAAACTACATTGACTAAAATCCAGACGTAAAAAAGCCCACAATTTCTTGCGGGCTTCTCTATTTGGCTTCACTCTACTGGACTTGAACCAGTGACATGTGAATTAACAGTCCGCTAAGCTCCCCAATAAAAAGTACCAACTGAACTAAGAAGGAACTATATGGTGGTGGATCAAGTGCCCTGCACTATCGAAACCTCAAAACCTATCACCTAGCACACCAAAATCCAGACGTAAAAAAGCCCGCAATTTCTTGCGGGCTTCTCTATTTGGCTTCACTCTACTGGACTTGAACCAGTGACATCTGAATTAACAGTCCGCTTAGCTCCCCAATAAAGAGCACCAACTGAACTAAGAAGGAATTATATGATGGTGGGAGTTAGCTTCTCGCATTCTCGAATGCATCAAATTTCAGACGTAAAAAAGCCCACAATTTCTTGCGGGCTTCTCTATTTGGCTTCACTCTACTGGACTTGAACCAGTGACATCTGAATTAACAGTCCGCTAAGCTCTCCAATAAAGAGTACCAACTGAACTAAGAAGGAACTATATGGTGGTGGATCAAGTACCCTGCACTATCGAAACCTCAAAACCTATCACCTAGCACACCAAAATCCAGACGTAAAAAAGCCCGCAATTTCTTGTGGGCTTCTCTATTTGTCTTCACTCTACTGGACTTGAACCAATGACATGTGAATTAACAGTCCGCTCAGCTCCCCAATAAAGAGTACCAACTGAGCTAAGAAGGAATTATATGATGGTGGGAGAAGGATTCGCTTCTTTATCATTCAACAGTTGCCAAATTTCAGACGTAAAAAAGCCCGCAATTTCTTGCAGGCTTCTCTATTTGGCTCCCTCTACTGGACTTGAACCAGTGACATACGGATTAACAGTCCGCCGTTCTACCAACTGAACTAAGAAGGAATTATATGGTGGTGGGAGAAGGATTCGAACCTTCGAAGGCAGTGCCGGCAGATTTACAATCTGCTCCCTTTGGCCACTCGGGAATCCCACCGAAATTTAATGGTGCCGACTACCGGAGTCGAACTGGTGACCTACTGATTACAAGTCAGTTGCTCTACCTACTGAGCTAAGTCGGCACAAAATTTCGTTACATAGCATGTTAATATCAATCAACACTATGTCTTTATGTTGGCGGAGCGGACGGGACTCGAACCCGCGACCCCCGGCGTGACAGGCCGGTATTCTAACCAACTGAACTACCGCTCCAATTCTTTATGAAATTCGATTTAAATCAAACTTCTAGAATATGGCGGAGAGATAGGGATTTGAACCCTAGATACGCTATAAACGTATGCTGGTTTTCAAGACCAGTGCTTTCAACCGCTCAGCCATCTCTCCAATGCCGCGTATAATATAGTGCGACCCTTTCCTTGTAAAGCAATAATATTAAAAAGCTTTTTAAGTGATCACCAATTAATCAAAGCTTATTAATATCATTCAATTTGGTGTTTTATACAACAAACCACAAGCCAATATAATGGGGTGACTAGATTTCAAAAGGATCACCCTCCATAACGAATGACTGTAAGATCTCACCAATAAAGAAGCACCAACTGAACTAACTGGGGATTATACGGTGGTGGGATCTAGCACTTTACACTCTCGCAGCCTCGAAACTACATTTACCAAATTTCAAACGTAAAAAAGCCCGCAATAAAGAGTACCAACTGAACTAAGAAGGAATTATATGGTGGTGGATCAAGTACCCTGCAACCTCAAAACCTAGCACCTAGCACACCAAAATCCAGACGTAAAAAAGCCCGCAATTTCTTGCGAGCTTCTCTATTTGGCTTTGCTTTTCAGGATTTTAACCAGTGACATATAATTAACAGGCCACAAATTTTTCCAATAAAGATCACCAGTAGAACTAAAAATATGGTGGTGGGAGAAGGATTCGAACCTTCGAAGGCAGTGCCGGCAGATTTACAATCTGCTCCCTTTGGCCACTCGGGAATCCCACCGAAATTTAATGGTGCCGACTACCGGAGTCGAACTGGTGACCTACTGATTACAAGTCAGTTGCTCTACCTACTGAGCTAAGTCGGCACAAATTTCGTTACATAGCATGCTAATAAATAACACTATGTCTTTATGTTGGCGGAGTGGACGGGACTCGAACCCGCGACCCCCGGCGTGACAGGCCGGTATTCTAACCAACTGAACTACCACTCCAATTCTTTATGAAACCCGATTATATCGCATTTCTAGAATTTGGCGGAGAGATAGGGATTTGAACCCTAGATACGCTATAAACGTATGCTGGTTTTCAAGACCAGTGCTTTCAACCGCTCAGCCATCTCTCCAATGCCGAGAATAATAACGGCTTCCAGTTACTCTGTAAACTCTTTATTTATAAAGAATAACTCAAGCGAACAGCCTTTGTTCAATTCGATCCTTCTCTGTCCAATTATGAGTATTGTTTACGTCGATGACTGGCTGACTGCAATAATATGTCATAAAAAGCTTTCGCTGCTGGACCTGTCTTAGCTCCTTTGGGAAGCGTTAAGTGCATCGGTACTTGGTACTTTTGTGCATGCTCTACTTCAAGTACAACCACTTGAGTTTTATTCC
This sequence comes from Photobacterium sp. NCIMB 13483, assembly GCF_003025475.1. NCBI lineage: Bacteria > Pseudomonadati > Pseudomonadota > Gammaproteobacteria > Vibrionales > Vibrionaceae > Photobacterium > Photobacterium sp. NCIMB 13483. The sequence continues at coordinate 1,797 of NZ_PYLV01000047.1, read as the reverse complement.
TATCCCTCACCATATGCTCCGGTATACGACAAAAACCAACACCTTGCTCCACCGCTTGAAATGCATGAGCAAAATTGTCAACAGTAATACGTTGTCTCGACTTCAACCAACCAACATCTTGCTGATGTTTTTTTGTCGGTTCATAACCTAAATCTCTAATCACTATTTGAGGAAGTGTCGATATTTCAGCAAGAGATACTATATTTTTTAAGGCTAACGGATGAGTCACAGCGACTATTGGCACCATTGTTATAACACCAAAAGCTTCTGCTGAATAATTTGTTACAGGTAAATTAATAATTGAAATATCGGCTCGCTCATTAATTACCATATCTGTGGTTTTTGTTAATGATGTTTCAACGACTTGAACAGATGTTGCACCATTAATATTTACGTACTGTTCCATCGGCTTATAAAGCCAAGCTAAATCACATAAATGGTCAACAGCAATGGTTATTTCAGATTCAAACCCTTTGGAAAGCTGCTGACTTATATTTTCCAATTCACGCGCTTGCTCTAGCATCGTCGTTGCACGCCGTAACAAAGATTTACCGTCTTCTGTTAATACTGCTCGACGTCCTTGAACCTCAATAAGAATAATACCTAATTGTGATTCTAGCTTTTTAACTGAATAAATAAGTGTGGTATGGCTTTTGTTTAATACAATTGCTGCCGCTTGAAAACTACCTGCACGATCGATTTCATATAATGTTAACCACTGGTCTAACGTACTTTTAAGTCTCATATGTCTAATTTTTTCACATTTAAATGCAATATTATGAACTTTTCTGTTTATTTTTTATAGACAATAATGAGTAAAACACAAACTCACACATAAAAGAGACAATCTGATGGCTAAATTACTACAAGTTGATTTCGAATTTAATGGGCCTTTTGGCGAAAATATGACTGCGGCATTGACGGAGCTTGCTAAATCTATAAATCAAGAACCAGGTATGATCTGGAAAATTTGGACTGAAAATGCACAACAAAAATTAGCTGGCGGTATCTACCTTTTTGAAACTGAAGCAACAGCAAAAGCCTATTTAGCTATGCACACAGTACGCTTACAACAATTAGGAGTATCTGAAGTACGTGGTGTTATTTTTGATATTAATCAACCACTGACTAATATTAATCAAGGCCCAATAACTAACACCATCCAGCACTAAAACTATAATATGACTAACAAAACGTTTTTAACATTCCACGGCTGTATTTATTTACTATTTGCATTAGCGCTTTTTTTTATTCCTAACATAATATGGCCGATGTATGGCGTTGAAATAAATGATAAATATACTTATTTTTTATCCCAACACACTACAATATTTTTAGGCGGTATTGCCGTAATTAACTTACAACTAAGAGAAATTGAGTCTGGTACTACTGCAAAAAAACTGTTCATTGCATTATTAACGTTAAATATTTTAGGTGCTTTAATTACTGTTTATGCTGGCATAACTGGAATTTTTGTTGGTTTCGGATGGAGTGATCCTGCATTTTTCATTACTCTTTCGATTTTCACCTATCTACAATTTAAAAAACAATAAAGAGCACCAACTAAACTAACTGGGGATTATACGGTAGTGGGATCTAGCACTTTACACTCTCGCAGCCTCGAAACCTCACTTCATCAAAATACAGACGTAAAAAAGCCCGCAATTTCTTGCGTAATGCATGTGAATTAAGATAATTTACGCTTCCTTGAAGGCCTAGTCGCATAGCGACTAGGCCTTTTCTTTACTGCCCTTGGATAACTTCTTTCCTGCCTTTCTGGTAGTACAAAGCTTTCTG
>NZ_PYLV01000046.1:0-5769 GCF_003025475.1 Photobacterium sp. NCIMB 13483 | reverse complement strand
GGTGCCCCGGGCCGGACTTGAACCGGCACAGCGCGAACGCCGAGGGATTTTAAATCCCTTGTGTCTACCAATTCCACCACCAGGGCACGCAATTTCTTGCGATGGGTAAGACACCATCTGTAAATACCGCCTAAGCCGTATTTTTTAATTTGGAGCGACACACGAGGTTCCCGATCTTGTAAACTCAGGCGTGACCTCAACATTGTTGAGTCACCTCTTGTATTGCTGAACACTGATAACATCAATATTCTTAAATTGGAGCGACACACGAGGTTCGAACTCGTGACCTCAACCTTGGCAAGGTTGCGCTCTACCAGCTGAGCTAGTGTCGCATATTCTCAAAAGAGAATGGAGGCGCGTCCCGGAGTCGAACCGAGGTACACGGATTTGCAATCCGCTGCATAGCCACTCTGCCAACGCGCCATTTTTGTAAAGAACCTAATCTTCACTCACCTTAGCAAGTCACCCCGCTGCGGTATGTGGTGTAATTTACTGATTTTACGGGCTGAGTCAACGAAAAATTATGACTTTTTATTTAAGTGGTTATTTTCCGTTACATCCACCTAAAAATCAGCCCATTGTTGATCAAAATCCACCCACTTAGAATTCAAAGAATTAAATTGAAATATTATCAACCCTTTAAACTGTCATTTGTTTATATATCGCAAGTATTCATATTCATTACTATGGCTTAATTACAGGTATGTTATTCGTCCTTAATAACACCATTACCTATCTTTATTCTCTTTCTTTTTATAGCACTTATTAATGAAGTTAATTTTTACATCTAATCATTTGATTTTTAAGCATACCTCTTTAGGGTTATTTAAAGTTTGACTTGATTTGTGTCATATTTATTCTAGTTAACACTCAATAAGCTTATCGTAATTCACGATATTGTTAAGAGGATCTATGAACAAAGTCAAAATAGCAATTATTGGTAACGGTATGGTTGGTCATCGCTATATCGAAGAGCTAGTCGATAAAGCTGACATGAGTAACTATGATGTTACTGTCTTTTGTGAAGAACCACGAGTTGCTTATGATAGAGTTCACCTCTCATCTTATTTCTCTCATCACACTGCAGAAGAATTATCTCTCGTTAAACAAGGTTTTTATCAAAAACATGGTATTAACGTTTTCTTAGGTGAACGTGCCATCACGATTAACCGAGATCAAAAACTCATTTATTCTAGTAGTGGTCGTGAAGTTCATTACGATAAATTAATTATGGCAACAGGATCGTATCCTTGGGTGCCATCAATTAAAGGTAATGATTCAAAAGATTGTTTTGTCTATCGTACAATTGAAGATCTAAAAGCGATCGAAGCAACGGCTAAACACAGTAAAAGTGGTGTTGTCGTTGGTGGCGGATTATTAGGACTAGAAGCAGCTGGTGCTTTAAAAGCACTAGGTGTTGATACTCATGTTATTGAATTTGCGCCAGTATTAATGGCTGAACAACTAGACCCTCATGGCGGCGCGCAACTTCGTAAAAAAATCGAACAACTTGGTGTTATTGTTCATACAGGTAAAAATACCCAAGAAATCATCGCAAATGGCCAACACGCTCGTAATACCCTTACCTTTGCTGATGGCACTTCACTCGAAGTTGACTTCATCGTATTCTCTACTGGTATTCGTCCACAAGATAAACTCGCTCACCATTGTGATTTAGAGCTAGGTAACCGTGGTGGTATTGCAATCAATAATTTCTGTCAAACATCTGATGATGATATTTATGCCATTGGTGAGTGTGCATCTTGGAACAATATGTTCTTTGGTCTCGTTGCCCCTGGTTATAAAATGGCACAAATTGCTGTCGGTCACTTACTGGGCGAGTCTCATACTTTTGACGGTGCTGATATGAGCGCCAAATTGAAATTACTAGGCGTAAAAGTTGGCAGTATTGGTGACGCGAATGGCCGTACTCCTAACTGTAAAAGTTATGTTTACCTTAACGAACAGCAAGATGTGTATAAACGTATTATTGTTTCTGAAGATGGTAAACAACTATTAGGTGCAGTATTAGTCGGCGACACCGCTGATTATGGTAATTTATTACAACTTAAATTAAACAATATTGAATTACCTGAAAACCCTGACAGTTTGATTCTACCTGCTCATGCTGGTGCAGAAAAACCTGCAATGGGCGCAGATTCATTACCTGACAGTGCGGTCATTTGTTCATGTTTTGACGTCACTAAAGGTAAAATAGCAGCCGCCGTTGCTGAAGGTTATACAACACTTGGTGATATAAAAGCGTTAACAAAAGCAGGCACAGGCTGTGGTGGTTGTGTTCCATTAATCACTCAAGTCCTTAATAGTGAACTTGCAAAGGCTGGCGTTGAAGTTAAGAATCACCTTTGTGAGCATTTTGAATACTCTCGTCAAGAACTCTTCCACCTTATTCGCGTTGAAGAAATCACCTCTTTTGATGCTTTACTTGCTAAATACGGTAAAGGTTACGGTTGTGAGGTGTGTAAACCTGCCATTGGCTCTATTCTGGCGTCATGCTGGAATGAATACGCTCTTAGCCCTAAAAATACACCGTTACAGGATACCAATGATATTTTTCTTGGCAACATGCAAAAAGATGGTACCTACTCTGTTATCCCACGGATGGCGGGTGGTGAAGTAACACCTGCGGGATTATTAGCATTAGCTCAAATTGCAAGTGATTATAAACTTTATACCAAGGTAACTGGCGCTCAACGTATAGGCCTTTTTGGTGCTCATAAAGACGATTTACCACAAATTTGGCAACGTCTGATTGATGCCGGATTTGAAACAGGTCAAGCCTATGCCAAAGCATTACGCATGGCAAAAACATGTGTTGGTAGCACTTGGTGTCGTTTTGGTGTGCAAGACAGTGTCGGTTTAGGCGTCCAACTAGAAAACCGTTACAAAGGTATTCGTACTCCTCATAAAATGAAGTTTGGTGTTTCTGGTTGTACTCGAGAGTGTGCCGAAGCTCAAGGTAAAGATTTAGGTATTATTGCAACAGATGCGGGTTGGAATATGTATGTCGGAGGTAATGGTGGAATGAAGCCCCGCCATGCTGATTTATTAGCAGCAGATCTTGATACTGCAACATTAATTAAATATATCGACCGCTACTTGATGTTTTATGTGCGTACTGCCGACAAATTACAGCGTACTTCAACATGGTTAACTAGCTTAGACGGCGGTGTAGACTATCTAAAAGATGTCATCATCAATGATAAATTAGGCCTTAACCAACAACTTGAAGCTGATGCAGAACGGTTGATTGCGAGTTATCACTGTGAGTGGCAAGCCACACTAAGCAATGAGCAGCAATTAAAACGTTTTTCTCATTTTATTAATAGCACAGAACGTGATAGCAATGTTGTTTTTGTACCCGAACGAGAACAACATCGCCCTGCAGCTATTAGTGAAAAAACAATCAATAATGAACAAGATACAACCTTTATTATTTCATTGGAGGAAAAAGCATGAGTCAGTGGATCTCTGTATGTAATCTTGATGATTTGATCCCCGGCACAGGCGTTTGTGCCCTAGTTGGCGATCAACAAGTAGCTATTTTCCGTCCAGACAATAGTGAGCAATTGTTTGCCCTCAATAATAAAGACCCCTTTGCACAATCAAATGTCCTCTCTCGTGGGATTATTTGCCAGCATCAGAATCAACTATGGATCGCGAGTCCATTAAAGAAACAACGCTTTTCATTAGTTGATGGCCATTGTTTAGAACAACCTGATATCAAAATTGCTTGTTATCAGATTCAAGTTCATCAGGGTCAAGTACAGGTTCGCTTGTAATTAGAGCAGTAATGAGTTTGGCCGAGAGTGCCAAACTCTTCTTTGCCATAAGTTAATACGGCAACTTGTCTATTAGCTTATGACAAACAGTTTTAATTTCTACAGGGAAAATGTATGTACGCTGATACCATCAAAAAATGCTCCGCTAATGCGGCACGTATTGTTGAATTTGCACAAAAAGAGAAACTCGGATTTTGGCTAAGCTCTGCTATGGCTGGCGCTTACGTTGGTTTGGGCATTATTTTAATTTTCACACTTGGCAATATAGTCGACCCAAGTATTAGACCCCTTGTAATGGGATCGACATTTGGCATCGCTTTAACCTTAGTGATTATTGCTGGATCTGAACTTTACACTGGGCACACTATGTTTTTAACTTTTGGTGTGAAAACAGGTCAAATCACCGTTGCTGACACATTACGTGTATTACCCCAAACATGGATGGGAAATCTATTAGGTTCGGTTGGTGTTGCCCTACTTTTCTTTTATGCCGGTGGTGGCAAACTTTTAAACGATGGTAACAGCCTATTAAATAATGTTGCTATGGCAAAAACTGCAGCTCCAGCGTCGGTATTACTGTTTAAAGGCATGCTATGTAACTGGCTTGTTTGTTTAGCTATTTGGATGTGCCAACGCGTTGAAGGTTCAGCAAAATTCATTGCCATTTGGTGGTGTTTATTGGCCTTTATTGCTTCAGGATTTGAGCACTCAATCGCTAATATGACTATTTTTGCTCTATCTTGGTTTGGCGATCACAAAGACGCATTTACCCTCGTTGGTATTGGACATAACTTATTGTGGGTAACAATCGGTAATACGCTTTCTGGCGTAGTATTTATGGGCTTAGGCTATTGGTTTACAACACCAAAATCACAACGTCCAATGATTAAATCAGCAACAGCTGATACTCAAGTACAGCAATCAATATAATTATGCCGACCATAATGACACAGTTTTGGAGTAAACTTATGCACCCATCAGACACTTTATATGCGTTATCTACCCCAACTGAAATCGGTAAAGTGATTCTTGTTGGTGCAGGCCCAGGTGATCCTGATTTACTTACAGTCAAAGCACTACGCTTGATTCAACAGGCTGATGTCATTATTTATGATCGCTTAGTCTCACAAGAGATCGTTGATCTCTTTCCTCCTCGCTGCCAAGCCATTTTTGTAGGGAAAGAAGCCGGTAATCATTGTGTGCCTCAACAGCAAATTAATCATCTGTTAGTTGAACATGCATTAGCTGGTAAACAAGTCGTACGTTTAAAAGGTGGCGATCCGTTTATTTTTGGCCGCGGGGGGGAAGAATTAGAAGCTTTACTGCCATTTAATATTCCTTTTGAAGTCGTACCGGGGATCACTGCAGCATCAGGATGTGCAGCATATGCAGGCATTCCATTAACCCATCGCGATCACGCCCAAAGTGTGCAATTTATTACTGGGCATTTAAAACAAGATCAAGATCAAATAGATTGGTTATCACTGGCGCGCGCTAAGCATACGTTAGTGTTTTATATGGGATTAAATCAAAGCAGTGTTATTCGTCATAAATTAAGTGCTTATGGTATGTCGCTAACAACACCTATAGCCATTATTGAGCGTGGTACAACGATCCACCAACGCGTATTAACAGGAGAACTCGCTCAAATAGAAATACTTGCTCAACAAGCTGCTAGCCCTGCTTTAATTATTATCGGTAGCGTTACTCAGTTATCCCAACAACTAAATTGGTTTAATCAACAACCAGATACACTAACCAATATAGAACAAGAGATGCAACGTTATGGTTAAGTTCGGCTGACTTACTAAGTTATAAACACAAAAAAGCGAGCCATTAGCTTAATGCTGATCAGTTAAGCCCAAAATGATCAGTTGAACGATCCTGTAGATGTGTAAAAATCCAAGTGTATTTAATGCACTTGGATTTTTTTATGTTTTTAAGACAAGCACTTGAACAGATACAT
>NZ_PYLV01000045.1:0-6133 GCF_003025475.1 Photobacterium sp. NCIMB 13483 | reverse complement strand
AATTAGCAGCATCGTGCTTGAATGCGACTGAATAAGTTGTTCGAGCTTTTTTCATTATGTACACCATTTTGATATTAAGAGTATTTTATCCTATTTAGGTGTACAAGTTCATTAAGCCACAACAGTTTGATTTAGTGGTTTAATTGCTTTGCCATCAAGATACCAAGTTTTTCTGATCCTTAGGCAATCGTCTTTTACATACTTCTTGTATGATTCTTTCTGCTTTGGCGCAGCTGTTTCAATCTTAGTTCTGTCTATAGGTAGAAGACGGACTTCTATTTCAAACTCAATTTTATTGGTAAAATCACTCTTAAAGAAGTCCTCTTTTATCGGTTTTTCTTCTTTATAAAAGAATTGATATGCTTTTAGAAAAGTCGATTTTCCTACGTTGTTTTGACCATACAAGAAAAGTGTATTGGTGTCTTCAAACACAATCTTGTTTTGTTCTAGACCGCCAGAGATACCTCTGAAGTTATTGATAGCGAAATAATTAATTTTCAAAATAAGCCTGCCATTCATTGTACTGTGAATGCACACATATTACCCCTACTGCATATGTGTGTATTATTATTTTGTATGGATTTATGGATTAGCTAACAAATTTAATTAAAATTGCTCGAAAGATACCTCTATTTAACATATTGGATCTATCCTGCACTACGTGATCTCTATTCATTCAAAACGAACAGAATAGCCGGTGTTTTAATGGGTTTTCCTAAGTGAAAACAGAGGTAAACCCACATTGTTATTCTGTTAACCATGTTACCTAATTCACAAATCACCACTTCGACACAATGAAAGCCCCTAGTCGTATTCCCTTAAAAATTCGTATGCTTTTAATTATGCCCTACTGCATACGTGTAAATCCCCCTTATTGTGTACGCTTTTGGTGTTTACTTATCGATATGCACACGCTACATTTAGCACATGACAACCATAAGCACACAGCGAGGCCGATAAAATGGAATTTGCATACGTTCGAGTATCAACAACCACACAAACAACAGATAGTCAAATTAGCGACATTCAAAAGTCATATCCTGGCATCGAAATATCAACCGATGTTTGTAGTGGAACAGTACCCGCAACAGAGCGCGAACAATTAAGCCGGTTACTCGATAAATTAAGAAAAGATGATGTGCTGGTAGTTTGGTGGATAGATCGCTTAGGCCGTGACTATCACGATTCAGAAACAACTATCCGCGAGCTATTAAACCGTGGTGTCACAATCAAAACCATTAATCAGAATATGACCTTTGCTTACTCTGGTAACGATATGCAAGACATGACAACCAATATTCAATTAACCATGATCACCGCAATGGCAGCCGCTGAGCGTAAAAACCGTTTATCCAGTGCCGAAGCTGGACGCCAAGCAATTAAGCAGGACCCGAAGTTATGGGCTGAAAAGTTTTCAGGACGGAAACCAAACATGGAACGTAAAGCAAAGATTATCGAACTATTAGAACAAGGCTTATCCGTTCGAGAAGTGGCCATGAAGGCAGGATGCAATCCTAGTACAGTTCAACGGGCTAAAAAGATCGGTTCAATATAGATTGGTTTTGCAAGCTAGTTCATTTTAGGTGGTTTCGTGAGCCACACAATGCGGGGTGAACTGGTTTCTTTGAGGTATAGTTAAAAAGCCCTTACCACAAAGGAAGTAGTAAGGGCCTTAATCAATTACGCAGCTATAGGTAGCATGAATGGTTCAGGTATTCTGATAAATCATTTGCATATAAAGCGTGTAGCCGTGGGGCAATGCACTTTCGATCATTTAAAAAACGAATTGCGCAATTATGTTTCATTAATTCACTTCCACCACAAACAACCACATAACTAGTATGCTCTGTTCTAGCGGCATCCATCACTGTGTAACCCAACTTTTCAATTGTTGTACCTGATGATTCTTGAAACTTAACGACTAATTGAACAGATCCATGTGGTGTATATAAGACGAAATGAGCATGATCATTTTTGCCTTCAAAAATACTTGGGTACTTTACGTTGTATTGATATGTAAAAGTATCTTTAGATGAGTCTTGCTTGAAACCCATAGTTTCTAAAACACTTGATGTTTGTTGCAATAATAATTTACGGCACATATGCCACCTCAGTAACAAGATTTCATTAAAATTAGCACCACTAAAAGTGGTGCCTGTACACCCTCAAAATGTTAATGAGGTAAAGATCTAAAGTGACTACTGATATATTCCAAACGACCATTACGGCGACGAACATATGCACAAACAGACACTACTTTTTGATGAATACTCATATGAGATTCCTCCAAAAAAAGATTGAAGAGGAAATTCATTTCTTGAGGTGAACACTAATGAAAGGTACTATTGCAAAATAAATAATGAGCAATCTTGCCTTTCTGTGGGCTTGAAACCTCTTAATGTTGGGCCTTATATAATTTGCGCCAACAAATTATATAATTCACCTCATTATAAAAAGGCACTTTTGGTTTTAAACCGAAAGTGCTTTTTTATTTTTCTTTTCTCACCCCCTTAAATGGTGTGCCATCTTGCTTAACATCCATAAAACGGCCAGTGTTAGCATCACGCTTAACCCAATTCCCTGATGGCATCTGAGTTTGTGAACGTTCGCGGACCATACCATGACGACGGTTATCACCTGATTTACCATTTGTAGCCATAAACCCTCCAATATTAATACATTAATAGACTAAAACAACAAAACCGATAATACGCCCTGTATGATAAATGATCAAGCACACACTTATAAATTTTAAAAAAAAAGAGCTATAGCACGTATAAAAACAATACGTGAGTGTGTTTGTATGGTATTCTATCTCATAGTTAGAGAGGGGAAATAATGAACGAAATGACTTTTTTGCAACTTCAAAATGAAGACAAGAATGCAGATAGAATGGCCTACATTGATTTTAAAATTCGATTTACAGGTTTCATTAATCGTTCTGACCTAACAAGTATGTTTGGTTTAGCAAGCGCAGCCGCTTCAAATATGATGGCCAAATATTTAGAGTTACGGCCAGAAAATATGGAATATGATCCAAAATTAAGAGCAAATGTAATAACTAATAAATATAAGCCACTTGTAAACATTGATGCCGATACAGCATTAGGTATGCTAGCAAATGGATTTAATAAAAATAAGTTAATAGACAATCCAATCGTACCGTATGCAAGAATAGGATATATAGATAACCCATTAGATACTGACGCTATTGCTAAAATAACAAGAGCAATGGCTAGAGGTTACGCTATAAGCACAAAATATTACTCAAAAAGTAGTGGAGACTATAGCAAAAGAACTATCTTACCAACCGCATTACTTTTTAATGGTAAAGATTGGATATTTAGAGCTTTTTGTAAAAAAAATAAAGAACTGGGGAAGTTTAAGTTTTTTAATTTTGCACGAGCACTAAAGGTAGAAGAAGAATTCGAACACTTAAGAACGTCACAAGAAGACATTTCACAAGATAAAATGTGGAATACAATGATACCTTTATTACTAATACCTCATCAAGATAGAACAGAAAGTGAAGTAAATATAATAAAGTATGATTTTGGATTTCACGGTGAAAGTAAGTTAATTAAAACAGAACGAGCAGCATTTATATTTATGTTAAAACATCAATGGTTGATTGATGACAGAACAGATGAAAAAAAAGAAAAAGATATAAAAAACAATTGTAAACCATATTATAATTTTGAATTGAGTAATAAAGATATGGTTACAATACTTTTAGAGTCATTAGATACATAGAATTTAAGTCGAGTATTACCCTTACTTTTTCTAACATCTACTAGCTCAAATAAAGAAAATCACCTAACAAAATCCTGTCGAATAACGAGTTAGCTCTTTAGCTAACTCGTTGTGCTCACCAAGCGATCTCATTACAACCGACTTCATCATTATGAAGAAAAAGAAGAAAAAGGACAGCCATAACCTTGCATATCAACGGTGAGCTAAAGTAAGTCAATAGAGGGAATATAAGGACGTAAAACAAGCTAACGTGATGATTTTACTGAATTTTAGGCATTAAAAAAGGCCACTTCCAAAGAAGTGGCCCTTTCCAAACGTTTGGTGGAGCTGGCGGGATTTGAACCCGCGTCCAAAATCAGTCTAACAGATGGCGCTACATGCTTAGTCAATCTTTATTCTCGTATCCACACTGCGAATTGACACGCTATGCTAATACATACCAGAATTCTATTTCGCGGTTCATCTCTCTAGTCAAAGAATCCCTCGCTATCTCGTTTGGGTTTGAACCCCTGTTATTCCCCGTCTTACAAGCGGAAGCTAGGGCAGGAGCGCTCTTAGCAGGGTATTAAGCTGCTAGTGCGAAGTTTTCGTCGTTTGCGACTATTTTTTTGCGGTTGTTTAACGAGGCAAACCGCACCTCGACATGCTCCACAAGCCTTCGTGATCCTGTCGAATCCTGAATCAGCCCCAGATGCGTTTGATGTTAGCAGAATATTTAACTAGGTCAATAGCTTTATTATTATTCACTGACCAAGTGATTGATTACTATTCAAATGCTAACATCATGTTGCATAGGTGTCTTAACGGTTATTGCCTTTCATGATGCGGGCTTTATCACGTTGCCAATCTTTGGCTTTGCTGTCAGCGCGTTTATCATGCAGTTTCTTACCACGTGCAGTACCGATCTTCACTTTTACGAAAGAAGTGCTCCAGTACATTACCAATGCCACAATAGTATCGCCTTCGCGGTTCACTGAATCTTCTAGTTTTCTCAGTTCACGACGGTTAAGCAATAGCTTACGTACACGGGTTGGATCAGCCACAACGTGGGTTGATGCCGCGTTTAATGGCGCAATGGTTAAGCCTGAAATGAATGCTTCACCGTTACGTAAGAAAACATAGCTTTCAGTCATGTTTACTTTACCGTCACGGATAGCTTTTACTTCCCAACCCTGTAATACCATACCTGCTTCGTATTCGTCGCCGATGGCAAATTCAAAACGAGCGCTTTTATTTTTTGCAATAGTATTGCTACTTTGCTTTGGTTTTTTAGCCATGTTGACCTCGTAGAGTCATTGTTGCAGTCCCAGAACAAAATCTAATATCAGTGATTTTTCTGGTCGAATAAGCTATTGACGTTACCATAATACCGCTTGATGGTAACTGTTATTTTGGTCGATAGCCCAGTAATGGTATCATTGACTAAACGCAGCGAATAGATTTTATCTTCAGAGTGAGGATGCGTTCGATGAAGGAGAAGCTATGCCACAAATTAGTCGTTCGGCACTGGTGCCTTTTAGTGCCCAACAAATGTTTAACTTGGTGAATGATGTTGAGTCTTACCCGATGTTTTTACCCGGTTGTGCGGGCAGTAAGATCATTGAGAGTTCTGCCAGTCATATGATGGCGTCGGTTGATGTTGCCAAAGCCGGTATACGCAAAACATTTGTGACGCATAATAAATTGGTCGATTTTAACCAGATTCAAATGCAGCTGGTGGATGGCCCTTTTCGAAAATTAGTCGGCGGATGGACATTTACTGAGCTTGATGCCACTGCTTGTAAAATTGAATTAAACTTAGAGTTTGAATTTACCAGTGGGCTAATTGATGTTGCTTTTGGTAAAGTTTTTCGCGATCTGACCAGTAATATGGTGCAGGCGTTCACACAGCGAGCAAGAGAAGTGTATGCATTCTGATCAACCCTTAATTCATGTTGAGGTTGTTTTTGCACTGCCCAACGTGCAGCGGGTGTTAAAGCTGGCGGTTGTTGCTGAAACCCCTATTCAAGCGATCATCGAACAATCAGGGATATTAACCATGTACCCTGAGATTGATCTAAACATCAATAAAGTCGGTATCTACAGTCGTAATGTGAAATTAGATGCGACCGCGCGAGATGGTGATCGGATTGAAATTTATCGTCCATTAGTGGCTGATCCACGAGAGATCCGCCGCAAGCGTGCAGAACAAGCTAAAAAAGACGCTGAAAAGTAATACTTATTTTATTGCAGACAACAAAAAGCTCGCCATTAGCGTAATGCATGTGAATTAAGATAATTTACGCTTCCTTGAAGGCCTAGTCGCATAGCGACTAGGCCTTTTCTTTACTGCCCTTGGATAACTTCTTTCCTGCCTTTCTGGTAGTACAAAGCTTTCTGC
>NZ_PYLV01000044.1:0-6459 GCF_003025475.1 Photobacterium sp. NCIMB 13483 | reverse complement strand
CCGCCCATTGAGGCGGTTTTTTATTGTCTCTTTTGTCTTGCGTTGAATTACATTTGACTACATGTTGTCTTTCATCGTGATTTTTTGTAATCTCTTTTGTAATTCGTTGTGGTCAGTTGTGGTTGGGTAGTGAATGAAAACAGTTCAATGTACGTTTAGATTACCAAGTGAAATTGTTGATTTAATTGATAAACAATCAGGTAGAACACGAACAGATAAATTATTAAATTTACTTGGTCACGGGTGTAATCAGAATGATTACAGCGCAATCGATGAGCGTATGAAAGCCGTTGAAAATCGCCTTTCTGCTCTTGAGGACACGAAACAAGTGAAGGTAAAAGACACGACTAACAATCAAAATATTTCGGCAAATCAGCAGCGTGCTTTAGAGGCAAAGGAAAGGGTTTTTTCTGCTTTAAATGATCTGAAAAGTAGGGATGCGATTCCTCTTTATCGTGGAAAGCCAAGTCTTACAAAATTGAAAGAAATAACAGGCATTGATAGAGGGACGATCTCAAAATACATCAATGAATGGTTAGAAATGTAGAGCGTTCTTTAGTGAGTTCTATAATTGACCGCCTCTATGGGCGGTCTTTTTGTATCTGGACGTTACCGTGTATCGGATCGCTTTAGGGGAATTACGTTAAATACAAACATGCTGCAATTTATTTATTTCTTATTTAAAAACTCATATTAATTAATAAAACCCCACAACGAAATTGTGGCGTTTTTATTTTTAAATAAAGTTAAGCATTTTACATGCATAAAAATTCATCATGGTCATATCGTGGTCATATGGCGGTCATATTGAGGTTATATTGCGGTTATGTTTTTCTATTATTCATTTTTTTTAAGTTTATATTCAGTTTATATTTGGTCTATATTTGGTCTACATTTGGTTGATTGTTGGTTTATAACTGGTTGATTTATATAAGACAGGTAGTATTTAGGTAATATCTAGGTAGTATTTGTGTAGTAAACAGGTAGTAAACAGGTAGTAAATGGGTAACATTTAGGTAGTATTCGTGTAACTTCCCCCCCGTCCATTCAAGAACAGGCACGCTGCCGATTGTATACAAACTCGTACCTCGTTCGTCTAATCGGCGTGCCACATCGTGTGCTAAGGGATTATCCCTTAAACCCTATTTCACTCTACGAGCGATGGAATATCTTTAAATTAGGATATGAACTATATGTGTTTTGTGGGTTTTTAAGGCATTGATGGAGGTAGGATTTACGCGTAATATGAGCAGATAAAACAAAGCCCCGATTTCTCATGACTTCAAACTTGGCGGGATGAATTTGAGAAAATCGAGGCTGCGAAACTAATCATTGAGATGATTTGCGTCTCTAAGGAAATTATAGCAAATGGACATTCAAAAACAATCTAATAACCGCCGTAAGTGCAGTTATGAGTGAAAACCAATCAATTAAATCTCTTTAAATCTGATTTTATCGAGTCATTACCTACAAAACCCTATTGTACTGATGAATTGGGCGTGACATTTATTCGTCCTAAACTTACCGCAATCAATAAAAAGTACATTCAAGTTAATCGACCATCGACTGATTTGTATTTAGTTTTTGATCTTGATTATGAGTATTCAGCCTTAGCATGGTCTGATCTAAATTTACCCGCGCCAGCGTGGGCGGCTAAAAATCCAATTAATGGACATTCCCATTTAGGTTATGCGCTAAGTGTTGGCGTCTGTACGTCATCAATGGCAAGGCTGGCACCTCTTAAATATTTAGCCGCAATACAATCGGCGTATACGGAAATATTAAAAGCGGATCGTTCTTATGCTCGATTATTAACGAAAAACCCATTACATGAAGCATGGAAAACAACATGGTGGACTGATGAAAAGTACACTCTCGATTATTTAGCTGATTTCGTTGATCTGACAGGACACCCATTAAGGGGTAAAGAGAGTCATGGATTAGGGCGTAATTGTGAGTTGTTCGAGAATGTGGCTCATTGGGCATATAAGGAAGTTCGAGAATATTGGTCGCCTGACTATAAGAGTAAATGGCAAGATGCTGTAGTGAGCCATACAGAGGCTTTAAATGCTCAATTTATCGAACCTTTGCCTTACTCCGAAGTGAAAAGTATCTCTAAATCGATCGCTAATTTTGTCATTCGTCATTTTAGCCCTGAAAAATTCCGTGAATCTCAGGCTATCAAAGGTCGTAAAGGTGGGTTGATAGGAGGTAAGCGAGGATCTATTAAGGATAAAGTTAAGGCTGGTACATTAGGCGGTGCAATGTCTAAAGGCGGTGGTCGTCCGTCGAAGTCAGGTTTTAGTAGGGAAGAACGTGAATCTTTAGTATTAGAGAAAAAAGCTCAAGGTTTATCTAATCGCGCTATAGCTGATGATCTTAGTATTTCGTCTAGTACCGTAAGTTTAATTCTTCGCAATTCAAAATAGTGATCGAAACAAGCAAAGCCTTATCAGATAACAGCCCGTTTTAGGGTTGTTTTGCTTTCTAGGTAATTTCAAAAGAAACCTTATTGTTTGTGTGCGGAGCACAAACTCATTCTGTACTCGATATTGAATAAGGTGATTGTGTGTAAAGTTGGGGCAGCTTGTCTGTCCTACTTTTCCACATGAACCGATTCCCTTAAGGCTGACGCGCTACGCTTGTCGATACATGGTGCTTGGATAATCTCGTACCTCGATTAACCAGGCCCACGTATTCGAACTCAGAAAACAGTACTTTTTCGTCCATTCCTAATAAACACCGGTCAAACTTTCATTTTGGGATCGTGTAACACTGATAACAAAATAACAACGTCACTTTTTGGCTGATTTAATCGGACAAAACTATCTTAAATACTCGTTATCTTTCCTATTTTCTCTGAACGATGATCACGCAGTGCGCGTTAGATGCATACTGTTAAATACAGGCGTTTCTAACTCAAAGTCATACTACGAGCCGAGTGATCGGTATTTTTGGTCTTAGAATCGTTTCTAGGGGCGATTTGACGGGTATTTGGGACATATCAGATGGATAAGCGATTTATGGCGAGATGGATTGATAAAAATAGTCAGATTTAAAATAAATCTATTCTGAAGTATTTAGTGATATCTAACTCTGTACAAGAGTGAAATTTATACATTTATGCACTAGTTTTCTATTTTATTTTCATTCTATTGGGTTAATTTGCATTAATATTTGTTTTTTGTTGGCTCATTACTTATTTATTTAATAGTATCCTCTGATTATATGATACTTGTGGGCTATGACGTGGATAAAAGTGATTTAATTGAGATTCATTATGATGGTGAAGGAGAAGATATTAAAGCGCATTTAATGTCCGCAACTTTGGTTTCAAGTAGTGTAAAAGCTTTTGATGTTCTTTATAAAGAAGCATTTTATGAAGCCAATAAAATTTTTAAATCAAAATATAAAACAAATACGTATATTCAAGGTGGATTTGATGAGGGATCATTGAAGTGGTTACAAAAGATTATTTCAAATCAAAAAGAAGAACAAATAAATATTGATGATTGTTCTTGTAAATCAAAGATTACAGCAGCAGTTTCAAATGCATTATCTATTTTATTGAAAATTGATGAAAATATGCCTGAAATTAAAATAAAGGAATCTTCAGAGGGGTATTCTGTCCATATTAATGAAAGAGAGTGTGAGCCGACAGATCCTCTTGTTTGTGCATTATTAACAAATAAAAAGGCATCTAAAGCTATTTCTCAGCTAGTTAATCCTTTAAGTATTGATGGTATTGATACATTAACGATAAGTGATTTTAATAATGCTGAAAATACGAATTCAGTTATAGAAATAAAGAAAAGTGAGATAAAACGATTTACAAGAAAAAGCACAAATTTTTCAATTGTTGAAGATGGTGAGTTTACTGGTTTTTATAAAGTTGAAGACTTATCATATAATCCACAAAAAGCATGGAAATTTATTTCGATTAACAAGCCATCAGATAATTTTACTGGAATTATAACTGATGAATATTTTTGGAGTGAAGTCTCATCTAATAAACAACGATTTGGGTGTGAGGATGTGATGGATCTTGTTGTTTTTTGGAAAAAAGAACGGAAAAGCCTAACATCTAAAGCGAGAACCTCTTATATTGTAAAGAGTGTTAAGCATTATGATAGAGGTAATGAAATACAATGTACTATGCCTTGATTCTATTGATTGTTTATATTTTTATAATGGTTTTAATTTTATTAAAGCCATTATTTAAATATTTATTTAGTTTACGTGGTGTAAAAATTGTATATGAGAATTTAAAAGGTGAAAAAAGCACAAAAATCATATACTTATCAGAGAGCGATCCTTTGTATTTGGCTTTGAAGTCAAATAGAGAGGTGTGATTTTTGGATACTTCAAATATGGGTGTTAAAACAACGCGATCTGATGCTGTATTAGGGACGCCAATTACAGGTATATTAACTTTTGTAATATTAACATGGGCTGGAAGTTTACCTAGTGATTATGTTTTAAAGCCATATATAACAGACGTGACAATATCAATAACCGCTTCTCTTTTAGGGCTTTTTGTTACATTTATAATTTCATATATGAGGTTTTTTATTGGAATACTTACTAAGTATGTTGCACATATCATTAAAATAAAGAGTTGCAATTCTATTATAAATAAAAATGCGAACATATCACCAGAAGCAAAAGCCAAGGCACAGAAAGCGATTGATGATTTAACATTAAGTAGTGTTAATGACATTGCATCAACTAAAATTGCAGAATAACAGTTTTACCGATTTTTATTAATTTAATGTTGCTTTTACATAAATCTTTCTTGTTAAATGCCGTCTAATGTAACGGGATTTAACAAGAAAGATTTAAAAGAGCTCAAGAAAGAGCCCTTCCTTATTTCAAGGTTATTCGCTATATCCATTGCGACGTGCATTATCTACACAGTCAGTACGGTTAACATATCCTTGACTAGATGCACCAACAATTCGACCATTAGATGCTGTTCTTCTCCATCGCCATTCACCTGAAGTGTCTTTATAAAATTCCCATTTATCATTCATAGCAATAGATTTCCTTTAAAAGTGATAATCAACTTCTGATCACCTAAATCTACATATGGGTTCAGTTGTATAAATTTCAACTTGTTTTTAAATAAAATACAGCTATCTGTGATATTTCTCATGTATGTGACAAATATCTGTCAGTCAGTACGCATAAAATTTGTAATGTTAAATGCCAACAATTTAAGAGGTCGCTTAGGCGGCCTTTGTTGTATCTGGACGTTACCTCGTATCGGATCGCTTTAGATGAAGACGGTTAAATAAACTTATATTGAATAATGTTCTTTATGGTTTTAAGACTGGTTGTGAAAAGGTTTTTGTGACCACAGAAGATAGATGTTGTTTACTAGAATGGTGATTGTAAGTATTATTTTAATATACTTAATTATTTTCAAATAGTTATTTGTGAGCAGATACAGAAAAGCCCACTTATAAAGTGGGCTTTTCTGTATTCTTCATATGTCCACAGGGGGAAGCTTTCGCTAACGAGTCCCGTGACTAGTGGTTTAATATTAGAGGGAAATGACGATGCCGTCAACAATAATAAAAGAAACATTGTCAGCAGCAAGGATTGGCACTTATGAAACGGCGATAGGACTTAATGGTAACCCCCTATCAACTGAGCATGCACTTAAGTTATATGGATGGAATGCTCAAGTTTCGGCTGCTTTTTTTTCACCTTTGCATTTATGTGAAGTAGTAATTAGGAATGCGGTTGCAAGTGCTTTAGAGGCAAAGTATGGCGACAGATGGCCGTGGTCTCCAAGTTTTGAAGGAAGTCTTCCTAATCCAAATAAAGGTTATAATCCGAGAAAAGATTTAATTAACTCACGTAAAAGAATGTTGACGACAGGGAAAGTGATACCAGAATTAAACTTTGTTTTTTGGCAAAAAATGTTAACGAGTCGATTTGATTCTCGATTGTGGGATAGTCACTTGCATCAGGTCTTCCCTAATCATGTAGCTGGAACTAGCGTTAGTGTTTTAAGGTGTCGCCTTCATAATGATTTAGAGCAAGTTCGTAAATTAAGAAATCGAATTGCACACCATGAGCCTATTATTGCAAGAAATCTAGATGATGATTTTGAAAAAATCAGCTCTCTTATTGAAGTTAGATGTTTGCCAACATCTAACTGGATGATGAAAAATCAATTTGTAACGCCATTAATGTCTCTAAAGCCATTTTAATATAACTTTTATAACATAACTTTCAGAAAGGTCGCCATTGGCGACCTTTGTTGTATCTGAACGTTGCAACGTGTCAGTACGCAACGCATAAATAGAATTACTGTTAAATGACCGCCCATTGAGGCGGTTTTTTATTGTCTCTTTTGTCTTGCGTTGAATTACATTTGACTACATGTTGTCTTTCATCGTGATTTTTTGTAATCTCTTTTGTAATTCGTTGTGGTCAGTTGTGGTTGGG
>NZ_PYLV01000043.1:0-6857 GCF_003025475.1 Photobacterium sp. NCIMB 13483 | reverse complement strand
TATATTGCAGCATTACAACACTAAGCGGGGCCATAGTTATAACAACTATTTACCGCCAGTGGTGATGGAAACAGCCGCTTAATTTAAACACCTATAAAGGTGTACAGTTTTACTTGACCACTTCAATATTCTTAATCACCCACCAAAAGTTTTGGGCAAACACAATAAATATTAGTGTAAAACCAAGAAGGTAGCAGAAAAAACAACCTATATACCAAGCCTTACGTTTTCTATCAGCAACCCAATATAGATGCCAAAATACACTTTGCTCATATTCTTTCCCTTCAGATATTTGCCCATTTTCTTCAACCATAAGATCCTCAAGGTCTAACTTAAATTTCTCATAATCCTCTCCGATATCTAGAGCAAAAGGATGAAGATGCCACTCCTTCTTCCCCTCTGCTGTAAATGACGAGTAAGAAGAATATTCTTGAATAAATTTTGGACAACGCAATCTATAAATCACTGTTGCTAGAGCAAAAAATAGAGCAGAAAAATAAAATAACTGCCATGAAAATGGCAAAGCTAAGTGAAGCTCAAAACTGTAATCAAATACCGTTATTCTAGCTAAATCATTTGTACCAGATAACACCTTAGCAGTAACCGGTACAATAAATATCCAAACATACATTGATGAAATTAATTTAACATTCTGGATCTTTTTTAGAGTCGACCAAATGGTACTCGTTCTTGTGTACTTGTTCTTCAATTCAAAGAATAAGTTTAATATCCAATTACGCATAGATTTATATTTCCATTTAATATTACTTAATCATTCCTGTACTGTAAAAATCACATCTAATTTATTAATTAGATTATTAAAATCATATTTATTTTAACGTTTATTCCTCAATCAAACAGGCGCAGCATTATGCCATTAATATTATTAATATAGAATATTAACAATATTATTTTCATGTTTATCATGGTCTACAAATAGCTAAGTAGATTCAACCATAAAAAATCAACAGTAAACAAATAATTCCCTGAAAGAATGCAGTATATATTTGAGGGATAGTTTAAAAATAAAAAACCTTACTGTATTTCAGTAAGGTTTTATTTTCAAAATAATCGTTCTATTATTTTACTAGGTAATCTTATTAAATTAAATTGTCCTTTAATACCTGATGTTGATGCCTCAAAGTTCTCATCACTTTCATCAAAGGAGGCAGCAATAATAGATTGTAATCCATTAGCATAACATAAACTATTCAACAGCTTATTTACACTTTTTTCACTCATGGAGTGCTGAGCTGGCTCATCAAATAAGATAAAATTAGGATGATTCGCTCGATAGTAAATAGATGTTGCTTGTAATGATATTAAATAAGACCAAATAAGTCTTACAAAATCACTAGCTGATGAATCTGATTTTATATCAGTATGTTCTGATTTTGTTTCTCTCAATTCTATACCACCTAAATATGGCAACATAGAACTTGGTTCAATATTAATATCACTAACACTAGCACTACGATAACCAAAATTTTCAGCTAAATGTTTAAATGATGTAGTAAACATTTTTACTTTATTGTAATCTTGTCCTGTAAATCCTGATTTATCGACACTCTTTATTTTAGTTAAAATCTCGCGATATGATTTAGACAACTTCGATAATGAATCCAAATATTCATTTATTTTATTTTCTATAAAAGATAGATTATTTCTTTTATTTTCCATTTCAATCTTAATTCTTACATCTGATTCTTTAACATTATTTATTGATTTTAAATCTCTTGTTAAAGATGACAATTCTTTCCTTAGACTAATAAGATCATTATTAATCATACGCAATTGAAATTTATCTTTTATTATAGTTTTCTCTAAGCCATCAATGAGAGATTTAGTCATTTTTTTCTGATTATCTAAATGCACTATATTTTCATTAATACTCATTGGAATTGATTGACTATCAGGTGGCAAAAGAATATCTTCTACACTCTGAAAACAAGTACCACAAATTCCTTTAGCTATATTTATATCTGAAACATTAGCTCCGAAATCAACTAACTTTTGAGTAAGCTTATTATCTTTAAGGTCTTTTTCGATATTAGATAAACTTAATATATACTGTTCACACTGAGATTTATTAATATTTATTTGTTGACTACTCATAGTTTGTAAAGTTAATAACTCATCCATCCTATTTTTAATTTTTTCTATTTCTGGAACTATCTCAGGAGCTTCTTTTTTTAATTTATTAAAACTTTTCTCCTCTTTTTCTATTATTTTATTAGATAATGAAGTCTTAATTAAATTTAATGATTGAAATTCATCATTATGATACTCACCAATTCTAATAAAATCTAGATTGAAATCAACTACTGGATTCTTATTAATGCCTGATATAGAAAGATGATTAGTCTCAGCTAACAATTTAATACTTGTTACAACTTCAGACCATTCTGAAACTATTTTATTTTTCTCATGAGAATAATCACTCAATGCTTTTGCATTTCTAAATACATTAAGATCTAATAAAAAACTGGATACTTTTTCACGCATACCGCTAACATTATAATATGGTATATTAGCTATATAATCAGTCCAACCTCTTTTTTGCTCAATAATGAGTGCAGCAAAAATAGATTGTAAATATAATTTTGTTTGTTTACCTTTTGTATCATTAACACTTGGCATCTTTAGGCCAATAAAATTTTCTAAAAAAGCAAAAAAACCTCTTTCAGGATCTTGGGCTGAACCAGCATCATGTAAAAAAGTTGGTTGAATATCATAACAACCCGAATTAGATAAGTAAGGCCCTTTAATTATTTGAATAAGCTTAACATCATCATATTCTGATTTAATACTACGTTTCAAAGTAATAGAAGTACCACTATTATTCTCAATTTCGACATAAACAACTGAGTTTACAATTTTTATTTTTCGACCTTCAAATTCAAACTCACTTTTTAATGCATATGGTAGTGATGACAGACCTTTGGAACCAATAATCTCTTCCATTCCTAATGAGTATATCAATGAGTTAACGAATGTACTCTTTCCTGATGAATTGTCACCACGAATAATATTTAAATTAGGTTCAAATTTAATATTATAACCATAGTCCAGACCATCGTCAGCTAAAATATGTACTCGTAACTTTTTAAATTTCATTTACCCACCGCCTAGTCGCATTGTTAATCATTGATTCAGTAATTTTCTTTCCTATCTTTTTAAACTCTATGATTTCAGAATCAAAAAGATTAATAAGATCACTTTCTTTTATAAATGAATCCCCCTTATCAGTAAGCTGATACATACCATTTGCTTTTTTTTCTATCAATTGATCAGCTAATGCAAAACCCAAGGCCATATTAAGTGCAGGATCAATCCCCCAAACACCTACATATAATTCTTTCTTCTCAACTGATAACTGAAGAGCCTTTACTCTATTACTGTCAATATAAGCCCAATTAAACAAATGAAGTTTTAATAGACTTGCTTTATTTCCACTACTACATAGTTTTAAAAAAATTAAAACTTTAGCAATTTTATACATAGGTCTTAGCTCTGGTAATACAGGCATAGACTTACGATTGAATGTCATAGTACTCATTCTAAAATCCTCATTGGGCAATGAGCTATCCAGCGAGAAATCATATGTTCAGATATTAAAACCAAATTTTCATATAATATTGATTTTTTTATAAATTCATCATTTTCTAATCTTGAAATTAACTTATCTCTAATATGATCTATTAGAGTTTTGGGTGTTCCTTCCCAAGTTAGAGACTCCATTTCAACATAGTTTTCAAAATTATTTATAACTTTAGATATACGTTCATAAAGCTCTGGCGATTGTGTATAAATAGCATTTAAAATTTCATAACCATCAACATAATCTTTTTTTGTTATCTCATTTAGTCGCTCATGAATAAAAGGAATATATTCCTCTTTTTTATAACTTCTAACTTTATTCTTAGAAAAAATATTACCGTCATATTCAGTAGTTAAATTTGGTTCATATATATATGAACCAGAATAATTAGAAAAATCAAGTTGCTCACCATTAACTACTTGAATATTTCTAATATCTTTTTCAAAAAAACCCAAATCTTTTATTAAAATTTGAAAGTTTTCATCAATAATACTAAGATTTTTCTCTTTTATTTCTTTTTCCTTATTTCTAGCATGAATATGTATGTCATGCTTTGCAATTGAGGGAGTCGCAAATATCCATTGCTTAATTTTTGCTCCGCCTAAATGCTTTTGTAATTCAATTTCATTAATAACTAATTTTTGAATATCTTTTGTTATTTTATTTACCTGTTTTTTATGCAAATCAGGTGTATCATATTCACGAGCAGGGCAATAACATTGGATAACAATACCTAAGTCTAAAACAAATCCCTCAATCCCCAAATCACCTGGAGATGCAATCATTTCTTGATATGAATCATATTTTCGTTTATAGACTGACTGGATTAAACTTTCCCATAGGTTTCCATCTATAGATCCAATCGAAGTTGAAATCATTAGTTCCTGTACTCTAACTCATTTATCATATGAGCATCATACTACCTCGTTCATATTCAAGTAATACCATAACTGCAATTATTTACATCAAAGCTCTAATTATGTGTAACATACTACATATATGTGCTAACTATTTTCGAATATTGGCATAACTCGCCATTAATATACTGTTTATTTATACAAGCAAAACACAGGACACCCATACCTTTACTCTTTAATATCCCAACACGCGGTGACTAGATTCCCTATCGCCTTCGCGGGTATTCACTGTAGGGAATGACGAGGGTTGGCACAGTATTTTCTATTTAAAATGATGGATATTTATACGCAATAACAAATAATGACGTTGATTATTATCCATCATATCTTATTCAAACTTATGGCTGTCCCATCTTTTAATCTTTTATCTTTAAGCACACACCATTGATTTCAGGTGCAAGGTGTTGAGAAATAGCCTTGGGTCGGCAATCTTATTTAATATTGATTGGGGAGGTAAGCAATCATCATCCACGTAATCGACATAATCAGCCGCTGAGTCAAAGATCAAAATATCCAATGCTAAACGATCTAAGCCGTATAAGCCTCGGTGGATCATATCAGCTGAAAACACTAACAAGTCACCCGCGGCTAACCCAATTTGTTTACCGCCAGAGATACTGTCATTGCTGACTTTACCATTTTCTTCTTGGCGAACATTGTGCTCTTCTTCGTTGTCCCATCGCTTGTGTGTACCGGGGATGATTTCCATGCCAAGTTCATCAAATAAAGGCACGCGAAGATGTAACACTTGCGTTTCTAATATGACTTTCATTTGGTCTTCAAGATCATAGTCATATTGACAGTCACGATGCCAAAAGTCTTTTTGTTGCGGATTTACGGGGTTAAAGAACAGTTGTGTATTCATAAATGCAGGATTTTCAGGTATCACTGCATCAACAACGTCCATGATCTTTTTGGAGCTGATAAAGTCAAAAAGTACCGTTCTATCATCAATGGGTAGATATTCGCTGCCCGTAATTAAAGACGAATTAAACGCTTCTTCATGATAAAACTCTCTGTTGTCTGCTTTCCACAATTCATGGAATTTCAACACCACTTTTCTAAGCAATGAAATCTGAGCTTCGTCGAAATAATTTCTAATCACAAAGTAACCGTGTTCATCATAACGGTTACTTAATTGTTGGTTGTTTTCTATCACTGACTACCTTCACACTCTCAGTACCGTTTACTGACGACGATATTCTTGGGCGCATAATGCCAGACTGGTGCTATTCAACCAAGTAATAAAATTATCATTAAAAAATACAGGAAAAAATACAGGACACCCATATCTTTATTCTTTAAGATTTCCACACACAGTGAGTAGATTCCCTATCGCCCTTGCAGGCATACACAGCAAATAATAACGAACTTATTACCCGTCATATTTAGCGTAATTTTATGGGTGTCCTATTTATACTTATTTATACTTTGATCACTTTTAAACTATTAATTATGTTATTTGAAATAGCGTGAATATGTATTTTTTGCATCTTGAAGTTCATCTATTGCTTCTTGTAATTTTTTCTCTTTCTTATTGATTTTATTTGTTTTTCCATTTCCTTTAACGTCCATTAACTCTTGTTTTCTTTCAGTTACTTTTTTCTCTTTATTCGCTATCGTTGCTAGTTGTTTTGCTTTTAGCGATTCATCAGTACAGTTATCATTAACCTCTGCTAATGCTTTTTGTAACCCCTCTAACTGATAGGTATTGTTATATTCTTTTGCATAGCTAATCTGAGTGTTAATTTCTTGCTTTTTAACGGCACACCCCGTGAGTGGAGTAGCTTGAACCATCGTCGATGTCGATAGCAAAAATACGGCCAATAGCGTTGTAGGTATAGCGACATTATTATTTAACATTATCACGTTCTAATTATTTAACAAATTCAATGATGATAGTTTACATGATAGCTATAAGAAAACATAAAAAATACAGGACACCCATAGCTGTACTCTTTAATATTTTGGCAGGCTGTGAGTAGATACCCTATCGCACTGTAAATAATAACGGATTGATTACCCGTCATATCTAGTGTAATTTTATGGCTGTCCCATCTTTTTGACTTCTAGTGTAAATTTATGGCTGTCCCATCTTTTCTTTTTGATCTTATTAAAAATTAAAAATGTAACCACGATCCTCTAAACGCTTTTTACTTTTTGCTAAACGAGGCCAAAGCGCATATCGTTCAACGCCAAATGGGTTTTCACTCTTATCGTCATTATCAACGAATTCTTGAACGTTCAGGATATACACGCGAGTCTGTTTGATAAACATTGATGATTTAGTCGCTAATGAGCCTTCTGACTCTGGACGTGAAATGATTTCTGGCTTTAAT
>NZ_PYLV01000042.1:0-8380 GCF_003025475.1 Photobacterium sp. NCIMB 13483 | reverse complement strand
CTTGAAAAACGTTTTTAGCGAGATCAATACAAATAGTGCTAGGCTTATTCATGGTATGGGCTCCTTTTTGGTTGACGCTATAACTGTAGCTGACAATGTCAGTAAGGTGGGGAGTCCATACCATTGAAACTATCCGGGATCTACTTAACGCGTGCTTGAGCCTCAGGAACAAAAAAAAGCGACAGGCTTGCACCCATCGCTTAATCTCGTATCTTTAAAACTCGATACTCAAAACCCCTACGCTACCACTAACACTTTATCCGCTTTTGCTTTACGGAATTTCTTCAGTGATACCGCAACCAGCGCTGTAACTACCATACCTGTTGCCATACATACTAAAGCAAGCAATGGTTTATTCATCGCACCTAGTAATGCAACCACTGGACCACCGTGAGCTACGCTGTTAGTGATACCAAACGAGAATGCCATTACCGCGGCAACCATGCTGCCTAATACGTTTGCTGGAATAACTGAGATTGGATCTTGCGCTGCAAATGGAATCGCACCTTCAGAGATACCGACTAAGCCCATTGCACCCGCCGCTTTACCTGCTTCAATTTCTGATTGCTCAAAGATATTGAGTTTACGACCAATTATCGTTGCTAGACCCATACCCAGCGGTGCTACAGGAATCGCACATGCCATCGCACCCATAAATTGTGTTTGGCCATTGGCTATCATGCCAACAGAGAACAAGAATGCCACTTTGTTAAATGGACCACCCATATCAAAGCCAGCCATACCACCTAATACAATACCCAGTAAGATTACGTTACCTGTACTCATTTCAGTTAGTACGGTGTTCATGGTATGCATTAGACCTGCAATTGGCGCACCAATAACAAAGATAAACGCACTTGCAATGAATAATGTACCTGTAATCGGTGCAATAAGAATTGGCACTAATGGTTGTAATAACTTGTGGTATTTACGTGTTGCAACCCAACGTACAAAATAACCCACTAATAGACCTGCAATGATAGCTCCGATAAAACCTGTACCTGCATCTGCACCATAAAATGAGCCGTTATTCGCAATCCAGCCACCAATGAAACCCGGAGCTAATGCAGGACGATCACCAATCGCATATGCTATGTAACCTGCAAGTACTGGAATCATTAATGTAAAGGCGACCACACCGACATCGAGTACTTTTTGCCACATACTACCGACAGGGATCTGCATTCCCGCATCCGTTGGCTGTCCACCAATCGCTAATGCCAACGCAATTAACAAACCACCAGTAACAACAAACGGGATCATGTGTGATACGCCGTTCATTAAGAAACGGTATAAATCAGAACGGGCTTTAGAAACTTTACTTTCACCGTCATCTAAGCCATCGCCATTAGCATCAAATGGTTTCGCAACTAATGCTTGTTGAATAACGCCTTTACCATCTTTAATCGGGGCTTTTACGCCAGTCTTAATTAATTTCTTACCCGCAAAACGATCCATATCGACTTGCTTATCACAACTAACAATGATCGCTTCTGCGCGGGCAATTTCTTCAGCGGTTGGTGAATTTTTAACACCAATAGAGCCGTTAGTTTCAACTTTGATTTCGTAACCTAATTCAGCCGCCGCTTTTTCTAATGCTTCTGCTGCAAGGTAAGTGTGCGCAACGCCAGCTGGACAGCCAGTCACCCCAATCAATAAGCCTTTATCTTGTGGTAATGTTGCTACCGCTTGTTTTTCAGCAAGCAACAATGCCAATGCATCAGCCGGTGTTTTAACGGCTAGGAAGGCGTCAATAAAACCATCTTCAATCAATTTTGATGACAACTCAGCCAATACTTCAATATGGTGATTATCACCACCATCAGGAGAAGCAATCATGAAAAATAGTTTTGATGGCAAGCCGTCTTCTGCACCGTATTCAATACCTGTACGGCTAACACCAATCGCAACCGCAGGTTTAATAACGGCCGCACTCTTAGCGTGTGGTAGCGCAACACCGTCTTCAAAACCTGTGTTACCTAATTCTTCACGTGCTTGAATGTCTGCTAAAAATTGGGTTTTATCCGCAACGCGACCTTGTTGAACTAAAATATCTGCCATTTCAGCAAACACTTCATCTTTAGTGGTCGCTTTAAGGTTGATGTTAATCAACTGCTCATTGATGAGGGTGGTAATCATATTCTATCCCCGATAATTTTATTATGGGCTCGATGACATTGTATTGGTCATCAGCATGGCAATATTGTCGGTTTTTTAATGGGGATAAAGTAGAGTACAAAACAGGCTTTAACTGGAAATTTGTAACATTAAACTATCAGTGTGAGCTATCACTCATAATTTTTACCATATATAAAACAAGTTGAACCGCATTTAAAAGTTAATTATTTCAACTACTTAAATTTATTATTCTGTGTGGATATTTTAAAAAATGATTATCAAATTATTTTTATAACTATCTAAATAAGGCTTTACTTAGTGTGGATATTGGATTTTTTAGTGCGATAGATCACAGAAGGAAGGGCTAGGAAAAGAAGGACAAGCAAAAAGCAGGTTTAAGGGACGAGGTTTCAAGAGGCGAGGAAAAGCAGTAGCGAGTGGCGAGAATAATCCAGCCCATTATTCACATCTCGAAAGTTGAAGTACGATACTATCCGGGATCTACTCACCACGAGCTTGAGCCATAAAGACACCAGTGGAAACTAGGTAAAAGCGAGGTTTTGAGGGGCGAGGAAAAGCAGTGGCGAGAATAACCCAGTCCATTATTCACATCTCGAAAGTTGAAGTACGATACTATCCGGGATCTACTCACCACGAGCTTGAGCCATAAAGACATCAGTGGAAACTAGGTAAAAACGAGGTTTTGAGGGGCGAGGAACAGCAAGAGCAGTGTGCGGATAGTAGATTCCCTATCTCGTTCGTAACCTCACTGTAGGGAATGACGGGGTTTATTACTCACATCCCGGAAGCTGAGGCACGAAGTTATCCGGGATCTACTTAACGCGAGCTTGAGCCTTAAAGAAACCTGTGAATTCAATAATTATAACCATTAAATCAAACGCCAATAATATATCTTGAATTATATCCAAGTACTTTTTTCATACAAACACAAAACAATAGAGATAACGATATACTGATTAAAGAATAAAAAATAGATATTGGAATAATTAAAAATGTTGACGTGAAAAATATATCATAATACTTTTCCATTAATAATTTATTTAATAAATCATTAATAAAGAAGTGAACAAAAAATAAGGCAAAACTATATTTTGCAAACACATTAAGGATATTAATATCTATATGATCTATTCTTTTAAAGAAAACGATAAAAAATAACAAGATAGCTATTTTTTGAATGTAATGAAAAGATTCATAAAGATTAAAAAATAAAAATTTAGGATCAAACAACATTACGATAACAATCAAACCCGTTGATATTATTATTGCAGCAATTAATAATAAAAAATGCTCATCAATTAAGATTATAAAGCGATCATAATTTGCTGCACATAGTATACCTAAAATATAAATTGGAAAAAAATAAACATATTGTCCTAATGATATTATCGTTCCTGTTCTTGTTCCAATTAACGGTAATATCAACAAGATAGGTAAGGTTAACAGTAATGTTTTATTAGGTGTTTTTAATAGCATGGGGCTAATTAAAAATATAGTCACAATAAAAGGTATATACCAATATTGAACTTGTGCCTCCCCCAGAAAAATGTATCTAAAAAACGTTAACAAAGAAAAATTAATTTCACCAATATATATATTAAAAATGAATATAGTAGAGCTTAAAACTATATACGGTAACAATATATTTTTAAACTTTGTTTTGTAATACTTTAAAGGAGATGCAAAGGATAAATATTTAAGAAAAAACCCAGATATAAAAATAAAATAAATAGAACTATCATGAAATAATATTTCTCTTGTTACATTTATAATCTTTTGATATATAGAATCATTTTCGACATACAACGTTGGAATTGTCCATATATGAACAATTATAATATTTAAGATAGCAAAGCCTCTTAAATAGTTCATGTTTTTTAAAAAGCTTTTTTTTGTCATCGTTATTACTTAGTAAAGAATATTGTCTTAATGCGATCTTATTTAAGATTTGAGTGTTGACAGATATATTTATAAAATAAAAAAGTGATTAATCAACACTACATAGTGCATTAACGGTGAATATTTAGGTTTAGGTTTATTTAGTAATGCTATGTTTCTAACAGCAACTAATGATTTTCAAGTAGATTATACATTTCCTTGTTTATGTCCTGTCATTTATTTGTAATTTCGAAGTTAATTTATAAAATTACATAGGGGTATTTTATCTAACCATCCCGCAGCGCGCGGACAGTAGATTCCCTATCTCATTCGTAACCTCACTGTAGGGAATGACGGGGCTATAAAAAAAGCGACAGGCTTTCACCCATCGCTTAATCCATTATCCTGAGAACTAGAGACTCACAACCTCGTCCCTGCTCTTCCCTATAACCCTTTAGTTATACGCACGCGCAAACAT
Organism: Photobacterium sp. NCIMB 13483; assembly: GCF_003025475.1. Lineage (NCBI taxonomy): Bacteria > Pseudomonadati > Pseudomonadota > Gammaproteobacteria > Vibrionales > Vibrionaceae > Photobacterium > Photobacterium sp. NCIMB 13483. Next base: position 3,885 of record NZ_PYLV01000042.1, on the reverse strand, counting down.
ACCATCACAATGCGCTGAATATGCCTTTGCATAAGTAGGAATAAACACTGACTGGCCTTTTTCAAGCGTCAATGTTTCACCATTTTGATGCGTCACTGTTAGCGGCGCATCAATCGCAAATAAAATTTCAGCACTGGTATTTTGTAATGCAATATCATTAACTTGTTTATAAACGCTAAATTTAAAATCAGGCACTGGGATCTGATAATCTAAACCACCAGCAACCATTGTTGGCGCCAGTAATAATTCATTCGCTGCCATGCTTTTAAATTCAGTATTAGCAACTAACTCTGGTACATCCATAAATTTAGGTGTTAAACCAGCACGTAATACATTATCTGAGTTAGCCATGATCTCAAGGCCAGTTCCTTTAATGTAGGCATGTGGAGTACATGCACTTAGGAACATCGCTTCGCCTGGTTGTAATGTTAATACGTTCAACATTAATGGAACAAACAGACCGATATCACCAGGGTATTGTTCAGATAAATCAATCAATAACGCAAATAATGGCTGATCTTTATGTTCATGACAGAACGCTAAAAGTCCATTAACAGCAGACTCTTTACGCTCACCTTCAAGCGATAGCATCGCTTCAAAGAAATCTCGTAAACCTGCATCCGTTTGATTAGCTGCAAAAGTATTAACCAGATCACTAATCACATCGAGATTGATTGTGGTAAATAATTCAACGATTTCAGCTAACTCACGGAAACCATTCATTGCTTGATAAGGTGTTAACGCAAACACTAGCTCAGGTTTATGGTTAGGATCTTTGTAGTTACGGTTAGCGGCATTACGCGCAATACCGATTTTTTCTTCTTTTGCATAGCCTATTTCAGCTTGATGCTTACTTGGGTGAACTTGCACTGATAACGCTTTTTCAGCTGCTAACACTTTAAATAAGTATGGTAACTCAGCAAATTTAGCTTGAGTTTCTGCACCAATAATTGCATCAGGATCGGTGGCAATAAAATCAGCTAAGCGTACTGCTTCACCATTAACCGTGATCACTGAGCAACCATTAGCATGGGCACCCATCCACATTTCAGCTTGTGGCTTTTGATCTAGATTTGGAATAGCAAACAGTTGCTCAATTGATGTTACACTGCCCCAAGCATAATCTTGGATCACGTTATCCATCTTAAAAAAGACAGTGCGGGTAGAGTCAGTCATTGTCAGGTCCTATTCTTATTATTGCTCACGATATTTATGGTATGGCATCAACCATTATTATTGACGTCATACACTAACTGACAGCACTATAACAAAACTTAATCGGTTTATTCAGCACAAACTAATAATCCTGCTACCACCATTCCAAACATGAAGTGAATACCATGGATAATGTTTTCTTTAATTTAATTGATTCTGTGTTGACGGAACGGGAAAGTTTTAATCGAATTTGGTTTGCTGGCGGTAAAACTCAACCACCACAATTTAGCTATCAGGTAAATTTCCCACGCCTCGAATTGGTGCTAAAAGGTGAATATATTAACCAACTCGATGATGGTGATAATGGCATCTGTCAGATTAGTCTAATGGGGGGCGATGCTATCTATATTCCGCCCAACAGTTGGAACCAACCAAGCTGGAATACTGAATGTTCGGTGTTGAGTTTGCTGTTTGGTAAGCGTCAATTGGGCTTTAGTTTAGTCAGTAAAACCAAAGATAGCCCCAAATTTTATGATGTTCAAAAACACTCGATTCAAGCATGGACAGGACACGCAGTTGATCCCATTTTAACGGCACTGAATATGTTAGCGACAGAACACCAACAGCAGCCAATGGATGAGCATTTATTACAAGCTTTACTCAGCTACACCCAAAATATGCTCCATGTTCCATTGCACCAATCAAAAAATCGTACTGAAGATCTGTATCAAGGGATCTGTATTTATATTCAAGAAAATTTTCACCGCGCCATTAGCCGCGACACGATAGCCAATCGGTTTAACATTACACCCAATCACCTATCGCGTTTATTTCGTCAACAAGGCCATATGCGACTCGCTGATTATATTTGTTGGGTACGAATTGAACGTGCCAAATTTATGTTACGCCAATACCCGTTTCGATTAACTGAAATTGCTAGCCGCTGCGGTTTTGTCGATGTGAACTATTTTTGTCGTGTTTTTAAAAATAAAACCGGCCGTACGCCATCGGAATATCGAGGTGTCACCTAACTTTGCTACCTTAACGCTTCAACAATTAAAGCTTTTAATTCTTGAGGCTGTTGAGCCAGTGTTAGCGCTGTACAATAATCTTCGTTTAATAAACATTTTGAAAACTGCGCAAAGGCCATGATCACAACTTTCTGAGGTGGCTTGGGCAAGATCATCGCAACCGCACGGCTAATATTACCCCGTGACGATCCCCAATCAATAGCCTGAGGGTGACACACTATCGCCATTGCTGGTTTTGCGATCATTTCATGCATCACATGTGGCAAGGCAATACCTGGCCCCATAACAGTGGCAGAAACATTTTCTCGAGCCAATAGTGCTTGTTTTAATGCGGGCTGTTGTTCAGAAGTGATCGCCTGTTGCGCCACCAGCATCTGGCTTAATTGCGTAATGGTGTCTATTTTATGATTCTCACCGCCATCAGTCCAACCAATACTGGTTAATGGCAAACTGATCTTAAATGGTACGGATGGAGTGTATTGTGTCAGCGATAGTGCATATTGAGCAATAAAATCAGTTAACACTAAATTCGCTAATTCAGCATCGCTACCATTAATAATTAATTGGCATAACGCATGGGGTTTATTCGCTAACGATAGCATTTTTAATGGCTGTGATACTGGCGCGCGCGTCAATTGACTCACATTAAATAATTCAACATGAGATTGGAAATAACCCGTCAGTTTTTTTAGCTGATTAAGTTGGTAAGAAGGCAGACCTGCTGCACCACAATAGAAGGTGATCCGTCGCTCTAACATCCGTTATCCCTGTCGTGTTATGACCTGTTTTATTAGCATGAAAATTATTGACACAATTGCTGACAACGTTCAATCACTGCGGTTGCATCAACTAAGACTTCTTCTATCGTCACACAATGAATGCGGCTACCGGTAAAACGCGCCCGTTGTTCAACTTCAATATCCGAGGCAATTAAGACAATATTTGCAGCTGCGATATCTTTGGCAGTTAAAAAGTTCTCAATCCCCATTGCACCTTGGGTTTCGACTTGAATCTTGATTCCCATCTGATGCGCGGTTTTGTTAAGTACATCCGCAGCCATATAGGTGTGTGCGATACCCGTTGGACAGGCTGTTACCGCGACAATTTTCATTTTTAATCCCTGAATATTGTTAAATATAGTGTTACCCAAGTGAGGTAACTAACTGTGCAGAATAGCATAATAGATAGGATATGAGCGAGGGAAAGAAAGTCGAGGAAGAGTTATCGCGAGTATCGAGATTGTTAGTATCGAGACTCTGCCCATTATCCGTCATCCCGGAAGCTGAGGCACGAAGCTATCCGGGATCTACTCAACGCGTGATTGAGCCTTAAATACACCAACAAAAACATGCCAAAATTCGACCACAATCAATAACTCTACAACGAGCGGAAGTAGATTCCCTATCTCGTTCGTAACCTCACTGTAGGGAATGACGGGGTTTATTACCCGTCATCCCGGAAGCTGAGGCACGAAGCTATCCGGAATCTACTCAACGCGTAATTGAGCCTTAAATACACCAACAAAAACATGCCAAAATTCGACCACAATCAATGACTCTACAACGAGCGGACAGTAGATTCCCTATCTCGTTCGTAACCTCACTGTAGGGAATGACGGGGTTTATTACCCGTCATCCCGGAAGTTGAGGCACGAGCTATCCGGGATCTACTCACCACGTGCTTAAGCCACAAAGAAGCC
>NZ_PYLV01000041.1:0-11802 GCF_003025475.1 Photobacterium sp. NCIMB 13483 | reverse complement strand
ATGTATCTGTTCAAGTGCTTGTCTTAAAAACATAAAAAAATCCAAGTGCATTAAATACACTTGGATTTTTACACATCTACAGGATCGTTCAACTGATCATTTTGGGCTTAACTGATCAGCATTACGCCATTAGCGAGCTTTTTTTATTACTTTGAAAACAACCATTTTCTATGAATAGAATTAATTCATAGGATCCATGAAGTTAGGGCCTTGTTTGTAATCACCTTTCATACTAACAAGCTGTGCCTGTTGGTTGAAAGTTAAGAACAAGTTCTTTTGAACCGGCTTATCATGACCATTTTGTTCGTAGAAAATGTAGTTCCATGTGTTGGGGTAACTTGGGTCAACTAACATAGGTGTACCCAGCACATATTGAACTTGCGTTTTCGTCATGCCAACACGCAAGGTATTAACACTTTTTTGTTCTACATAGTTGCCTTGGTCAATATCAATACGATAAACCAAACGTTCAGCGACCGAACAGCCACTAAGTAAGCCCAACACTAAGGTTAGGGCTGCAATGTTTTTCCAACTCATAGCATCCTGGCTTTTTAGCTTTAACTGCTGCGATGATAAACAAGGTCTTGGCAGAAGTAAAAAGCGGTAAAGAAAAAAAGTAATATATTTTGATATTTGACTATTGCTGGCCGCAATAGTTGCATCAAGGTTTTAGTTTATTTCATATTCGCGCAAGATGCGAAATTAAATCATGCCGCAACCAGCAGTTCTTTCGCATTTGCGAGAGTGCGCTCAGTAATCTCACTGCCGCCTAATAGACGTGCTAGCTCAGCAATACGATCATCAGTGCTTAATGGACGCATCTGTGTTTCAGTTTGACCATCGGTGGTTTTCTTGGCGACAAACATTTGCTGGTGACCACAACCCGCGACTTGCGGTAAGTGAGTCACACACATTACTTGGGTTGATGCCCCTAGTTTGCGTAGCATTTTACCGACGATAGCGGCTGTTGGACCACTGATACCCACATCGACTTCATCGAAAATCAAACTTGGAGTTTCAACTTTTTGAGCGGTGATCACTTGAATCGCAAGTGAAATACGGGAAAGCTCACCACCTGAGGCCACTTTGCCTAATGGCTGTAATGGTTGACCTGGGTTAGTTGAAACTAAGAAATTAATGCTGTCGTAACCTAATGGGCTTAACATACGATCAGGATCACTGGTCAGTGCAATTTCAAATTCACCGTGTTCCATACTTAACATATGCATACTTTCAGTGATTTTTTGGTCAAGCTCTTTGGCGTAACGTTGGCGGCTTTTACTTAGCTTTTCAGCCGCTTCAATGCATTGTTGACGTAGATTTTCAACGTTAGCCGCCATGTCTTCTAGGCGTTCATCGCTACAATCAAGGTTATCAAGTTCTTTCAGTAAATCATGGTGCTTTTGATAAAGCTCGGCTGGCATTACATAGTGTTTACGTGCCATCGACATGATTTTAGCTAAACGTTCTTCAAGATAAATTAACCGATGTGGGTCCATGTCTAAATTATCAAGATAGCTACGTAGCTCTTGGCTTGCTTCTTGAACCTGAATAATTGCTTCTTCCAGCATTTGCGGAATCGCACTTAAACTGCTGTCATATTCACCAAGGTTGTTCACTTGCTGACAAGCCATTTGTAACAGTTGCAGCGCGTTACCATCATCGTTGTCATAAAGCATCGATAAGGCGGTTTGACTTGAAATAGCCAGTTCACCTGAATTTGATAGACGCTTATGTTCTTCTTCGATCTCAATGAATTCTTCTTCGCCAAGGGCTAATTCATCAAGCTCTTTAACTTGGTATTGTAAGAGTTGTTTTTGTGCTTCGTTTTCATCACGGCTTTGGGTTAAGCGTTTTAGCTCGTTATGTGCTTGACGCCAGCGTTGATAAGCACTGCGAGTACGATCAATTAATAGATGATGACCTGCATATTGATCAAGCATGTGTTGTTGATATTCAGGGCGCATTAGCTGTTGGTGTGCGTGTTGACCATGAATATTAATCAGCAATTGCCCTAATGCTTTTTGTTGCGATGCAGGAACAGGGCTACCATTAATAAAACCACGTGAGCGGCCTTCTTTGGTGATCACTCGGCGCAAAATACACTCTTCACCATCAATGAGCTCATTATCTTCGAGCCAACGTCGAGCAGCTTGGTTATTTGCCAATAAAAATGCGGCTGAAATTTCAGCTTTATCTTCATTTGGTCGCACCATAGAGGCTTCAGCGCGATCACCTAAACATAAACCTAAGGCATCAATAGCAATAGATTTACCTGCACCGGTTTCACCTGTAATGGTGGTCATGCCGGGTTTTAGTTCAAATTGAAGAGTTTTGACAATAGCAAAATTAGAGATCGTCATATGCGCGAGCATTGTGTTCACCTGTTTAAATCAACACCTGTTTTTTCATACAGTATATACTGTATCTATAACCAGTAAAGTACTGGGGCGATAATTATTCAGATAAAATGTGACTTAGATTAACTTTTTGAGTAGTTACAAAAAACCAGCCGCTAAAATGTGCTGGTTTTGAGGGAGAAAAGTGGTGTTTATTTTAAAATAGTCGACTCGACCAGCCTAATTTGCCACGTAGGACATTGTAGTAGCTGTAATTCTTAGGGTGGATCAGTTGCAGGCGATCTTCACTTTGATAAATATGAATTTCATCACCAGGGCTTACGGGAAGCGATACTTGACCATCACAACTGACTTCTAGGGTGCTGCCATTATTGGGGGACACCAGCAGTTTAATACAACGATCGCCATCAACGACTAATGGGCGAGAAGACAGGGTGTGAGGAAACATTGGCACCAGTGCAATGGCATTTAAACTGGTTGATAAAATTGGGCCGCCACCTGATAGTGAATAGGCTGTTGAACCTGTTGGGGTTGCAATAATTAAGCCATCAGAACGTTGCGAGAAAGCAAAGCAGTCATCAATATAAACTTCAAATTCTATCATATGGGCAATTTTATCAGGATGCAGTACCGCTTCGTTTAAGGCGGCATTACGGCTTTTTATTTGCCCATGACGATGCACTTCGGCTTCAAGTAAAAACCGATCTTCTTTGATAAATTCGCCAGCCAATACGAGAGCAAGCTGTTGCTCAAAATCTTCAGGATCAAGATCAGTCAGGAAACCAAGATTGCCACGGTTAACGCCAATCACTGAAATATTAAACCGTGATAAAACGCGAGCGGCACCGAGCATATTGCCGTCACCACCAACAACAACCGCGAGATCTGCTTTATCACCAATGGTGAGCAAATCACAAAAACAATGCTCAGGTACGTCAATATCGTTGGCTAATCGATGATCGACTAACACGTTATAGCCTTGCGCGGTTAACCACTCATATAAGCTTGAGTGAGTTTGTAATGCCTCAGGATTACGTGGTTTGCCAATTAACGCGATAGTATCAAAAATACGCTTCATGTCCCTGTTCCGACAAATGATGGTGGGTCAGTATAGCCTTAGAAAAAACAACTTGTCGTGGTTTGTTGTCAATATTGGCTTGAATCATTGAACTTCATCCCCATAATATGCTCAAGACTATTTTAAAAGTGGCACTTATCTAATAAGGCTACTGAGTGAATAAAACCCTTTTATCTTGGCGGAGAACCAACGCATGACTAACAAAAAACACGATGTACAGGATGAGCAGCTAAACGATACAGTTGAAGCTGTTGAAGTCGAAGCTGTCGAGGGTGAGTTTGTTGAATCTGAGCAAGAGTTATACGTAGCTCGTATTGCAGAACTTGAAGCTGCTTTATTAGCAAAAGATGCAGAAGTTAATGAAGTAAAAGATGCGGCATTGCGCGCACGTGCTGAAGGCGAGAATGTTCGTCGTCGTTCTGAGCAAGAAATTGATAAAGCACGTAAATACGCATTAAACAAATTTGCTGAAGAATTATTGCCAGTTATTGATAACCTTGAGCGCGCTATTGAAATGGCCGACAAGAATAACGACGCAACCAAAGCAATGATGGAAGGTGTTGAATTGACATTGATGACAATGACAACAACCGTTGGTAAATTTGGCCTAAAAGTGATTGATCCACAAGGTGAAGCTTTTAATCCTGAATTCCATCAAGCAATGGCGATGCAAGAAAGTGCTGATTTTGCACCTAATACAGTCATGGCTGTAATGCAAAAAGGTTACGAGCTAAATGGCCGTGTGATCCGTCCAGCAATGGTAATGGTATCAAAAGCCGCTGCGGGTAACGTGAATACTCAAGCGTAATTTACAGCGAATGATTCAAGACTTACTTGATAATGACGCAAAATAAGACCCACTTTGGTGGGTTTTTTTATTTTTTTGCATTTTTTTTGGGATCGCCCCTTGAAAAGTAATCTGGCGACCTTATCTAGTAGTCATAAGACATTAAATGTATTTGTCACGGGTTTATCCCGAACCGCTAACCCATTTGATATATGGGTGTAGTTAAGAACATATAACGAATTTCGGAGATTGTCTGATGGGTAAGATCATTGGTATTGACTTAGGTACAACTAACTCTTGTGTAGCAGTACTTGACGGCGACAAGCCACGTGTAATTGAGAACGCAGAAGGCGAGCGTACAACAGCATCAGTTGTTGCATACACGCAAGATGGTGAAACACTAGTTGGTCAACCTGCAAAACGTCAGGCGGTAACTAACCCTGAAAACACATTATTCGCTATCAAGCGTCTAATTGGTCGTCGTTTTGAAGACGAAGAAGTTCAGCGTGATATCGAAATCATGCCTTACAAAATTGTTAAGGCTGACAACGGTGATGCATGGGTAGAAGCGAAAGGCCAAAAAATGGCTGCTCCTCAAGTATCTGCTGAAATCCTAAAGAAAATGAAGAAAACTGCAGAAGACTTCCTGGGCGAACCAGTAACTGGCGCAGTTATCACAGTACCTGCATACTTTAACGATGCACAGCGTCAAGCAACAAAAGATGCTGGCCGTATCGCAGGTCTAGATGTTAAACGTATCATCAACGAACCAACTGCAGCTGCTCTAGCTTACGGTCTTGATAAGACTGGCGGCGACCGCACTATCGCAGTTTACGACCTTGGTGGCGGTACTTTTGATATCTCAATCATCGAAATCGATGAAGTTGAAGGCGAAAAAACATTTGAAGTTCTAGCAACTAATGGTGATACACACCTTGGTGGTGAAGACTTCGATACACGTCTAATCAACTACTTAGCAGACGAGTTCAAAAAAGAGCAAGGTATCGATCTTAAGCACGATCCTCTTGCAATGCAGCGTCTAAAAGAAGCAGCAGAGAAAGCGAAAATCGAACTATCTTCTGCACAGCAAACTGATGTTAACCTACCTTACATCACAGCTGACGCGACTGGTCCTAAGCACATGAACATCAAAGTGACTCGTGCGAAACTAGAATCTCTAGTAGAAGATCTAGTACAACGTACTCTTGAGCCACTTAAAGTAGCTATCTCAGATGCTGGTCTATCTGTTAGCGACATCAACGACATCATCCTTGTTGGTGGTCAAACTCGTATGCCAATGGTTCAGGCTAAAGTAACTGAATTCTTCGGCAAAGAGCCACGTAAAGACGTTAACCCTGATGAAGCTGTTGCTGTAGGCGCTGCTGTTCAAGGTGGTGTACTTGCTGGTGATGTTAAAGACGTGCTACTTCTAGACGTTACTCCACTATCTCTTGGTATTGAAACCATGGGTGGTGTAATGACTAAGCTTATCGAGAAGAATACAACTATCCCAACAAAAGCGAACCAAGTGTTCTCTACTGCTGAAGATAACCAAAACGCGGTAACTATCCACGTTATTCAAGGTGAGCGTAAGCAAGCAAGCTTCAACAAATCTCTAGGCCAATTTAACCTAGAAGGTATTCAAGCTGCACCACGTGGTATGCCTCAAATCGAAGTAACGTTTGACCTAGATGCCGATGGTATCCTAAACGTTTCTGCGAAAGACAAGACTACAGGTAAAGAGCAGAAGATCACTATCCAAGCGTCTGGTGGCCTAAGCGATGCTGACATCGAGAAGATGGTTCAAGAAGCTGAAGCTAACAAAGAAGCGGATAAGAAGTTTGAAGAGCTAGTAACTGCTCGTAACCAAGCTGACCAACTTGTTCACGGTACTCGTAAGCAAATTGAAGAAGCTGGTGAAGCACTTCCTGCTGATGAGAAAGCAAAAATCGAAGCTGCTGTTGCTGAACTAGAAGAAGCACGCAAAGGCGAAGATAAAGAAACAATCGATGCGAAAGTACAAGCGGTTGTTGCAGCATCTCAAAAGCTAATGGAAATCGCTCAACAAAAAGCGCAAGCACAACAAGCTGATGGCGCAACTGGCGAGCAACAAGCTAAGCAAGACGACGACGTTGTTGATGCTGAGTTTGAAGAAGTTAAAGACAACAAATAAGACGTTATTAATATCTATTAATTAACATCTTGTTTAAATTACGGGCGTTTGAGGTTACTCTAACGCCCGTAACTATATCTAGCTAGGTGACAATCAAGTTATGTCGAAACGTGATTTATACGAAGTGTTAAGTGTGGCTCGTGACGCAAGTGAGCGTGACATTAAAAAAGCTTATAAGCGCTTAGCAATGAAGTTCCACCCCGACCGTAACCAGGGTGATGCGGAATCTGCTGAGAAATTCAAAGAAGTGAAGTACGCTTATGAAATTCTAACAGACGACCAAAAGCGCGCTGCTTACGATCAATACGGCCATGCAGCCTTTGAACAAGGTGGTATGGGCGGTGGCGGCGGCGGCTTCGGCGGCGGTGCAGACTTCAGTGACATCTTTGGTGATGTGTTTGGTGATATCTTTGGTGGTGGCGGTGGCCGTCGTCAACAACGCGCACAGCGTGGTTCAGATCTTCGCTACAACATGGAACTAACGTTGGAAGAAGCTGTTCGCGGTTGTTCGAAAGAAATCCGTGTACCAACATTAGTTGGTTGTGATTGCTGTGACGGTTCAGGCGCTAAAAAAGGTTCATCTGCAACAACGTGTGGCACCTGTCATGGTGCTGGACAAGTGCAGATGCGTCAGGGCTTCTTTGCGGTTCAGCAAACATGTCCACACTGTCATGGTCGTGGCCAAATTATCAAAGATCCATGTGATAAGTGTCATGGCGAAGGCCGTGTAGAAGAAACTAAAACGCTTTCAGTTAAGATCCCTGCGGGTGTCGATACTGGCGATCGTATTCGCTTAAGCGGCGAAGGCGAAGCTGGAGAACTTGGCGCACCAGCGGGTGACTTGTACGTTCAAGTACATGTTAAAGATCACCACATTTTCCAGCGTGAAGGTAATAATCTACATTGTGAAGTACCTGTAAGTTTCACTATGGCAGCATTAGGTGGTGAAGTTGAAGTACCAACCCTTGATGGCCGTGTAAGCTTAAAAGTACCGGCTGAGATGCAAACGGGCCGTATGTTCCGTATGCGTGGTAAAGGTGTTGATTCGGTTCGTGGTGGTTTACGCGGTGATCTTATCTGTAAATTGGTGGTTGAAACACCAGTACATTTAAGCAAGCGTCAAAAAGAACTACTGCAAGAACTGGAAGAAACATTTGGTGGTAAAGATGCGAGTAAGCACAAGCCAAAATCAGAAGGTTTCTTTAACGGTGTAAAGAAGTTTTTCGACGATTTAACCAACTAATTCGTCGCAAACAAGAATAAATAAAAGCCGCTATTAGTGAATGCTAATAGCGGTTTTTTTATACCAAGAATATCCGTCATTCCTTACAGTGAATACCCGCGAGGGCGATAGGGTATCTAATACTTTTTAAATATGATCATTCAATTAATGGAATGAGTAGAACTAAGCCCCTCACCATAAAGGAAATAATCCGTCATCTCGGAAGAGAGGCACGAGCTATCCGTGATCTATTTATCACGCGTTTGAGCATAAAAGAAACCATTGAAAATATTACCAGCAACCTTCAGGTGAGCCTTTACCATTTTGGTTTAGTGTTAGATCTTTATTTAAACAAGTATCATTGGTTGCTTGAAATTGTGGTTCAGCAATAATTGTATAAGAGTTTTTACTCGCATTTGAAATGGATAAAAGGTATTTATTTGTGTCATTATCACAAAATGAACATGTATTATTCGTATTGACTTCTGACACCAAAGGCATAGCAGCATATCCACCAGAGGTTTTTGTATAGTTAGCTTCAAGTTCCAATTGAATTTTAATCAGATCCCCCATAGCCTGAGTACGATGCCCCTTCAATACATGATCCTGATATGAAGGATAAGCAATGGCTGTTAATACTCCAATGACTGCCACGGCAATCAACATTTCGATCAGCGTCACGCCTTTTTGTTTAATCATCTTCCGTAATCTCTTAAATATTCGAGTTGTCTCGATAACTGGTTGATATCCTTATTCTGCTATTTTGCGGTGGTGATAAACTCTGAATCAAGTTGTTCTTAGGGATCAGAATAACGTTAATAGGGATTTGGGGAATGGCTCGAGAAATTACCACGCATTTTCATCACATACATCACAATGGTGACTGTCAGCGGGGATTTACTCTGTTGGAATTGGTGTTCACGGTGGTAATCATCGGCATTGTTGCGGCAATGGCAGCCCCAAGTTTCAGTGGCCTCATTGAATCGAATAAAATTAAGCGCTTGGCAACAGAAATAGAGTGGTTATTAGTGCAAGCCAAATCAGAAGCAGTGATGCGTGGGGAAAATGTTGAGGTTCAGGTCGTGGTAGATGGTGCAGGAACGCCTGCGTGGTCGATAATATCAAGAACAACATCTGGTGCGATTACGTTAGCTGAGGTCTCTAGTGAAAATTTTTCAAATATTGAATTAGAAACGACATTTAGAACAGGTATGGTGACATTTAATAAATTAAATGGCAAACCTAATTTAGCAGGTGGGTATCAATTTAATATACCAACAAAAGATAAAGTAAAAGTAACTGTAAATACAATGACTGGACGTATTTATTCTTGTGGCGTTGATGGAGTAGTTTATGGCTATAAAAAATGCTACTCAAAATAAAGGTTTTTCGTTAATTGAATTACTTATTGCCTCATCCGTAGGGCTTATTGCGATAGGTGTTGTTGGATCGGTTTTTTTATCGGGGTATAAATCAGCAAATCAACGTTCTTTAGAATTACTACTACAACAAGATGTAAATGATGCATTGTCATTATTAAAGCACGATATTTTAAGAGCAGGCTATCAATCTGGTGCATCCTCTAGTTATATAATTAGTGGCGCAACAGATATTGTTACTTTAGGCGCTTCAAGTTCAGGTGAACAATGTATTAGTTATGCTTATTATGATGGTGCAGTTCAACATTTACGATCTTTTTATAGTGAAATTAGAACTGATTCATCTGACACTCCAGTTAAAGTTCTAAAGTTTTATACAACAACGTCAGCAGGAGTAAATATATCTGGCACTTGTAAAAATGGTCAGTCAGCACTTGATCAAAACCAGATAGAAGTTAAGGAATTTAGTATTGTTGAACGGGCTTTATCTTCGGCTAGTGCAACCAGTAAATTACTTACTATTAAATTAGCCGCCAGCTTACGTGCTAATCCATCAATTAGTACTGCGAAGTCGATTCAGATTAAAACAAGGAATTGGCAATAATGAATAAACATCAACAGTCAGGGATGACGACATTATTAATTACTAGCATGTTATTAATAGTGGCGTTGTTATTTTCATTGGCGTCATATAAGAATTTATTTTATCAAATTAAGCGTACTCAAAATGAAGTACTAGCGAGACAAGCGCACTGGATTGCTGAAGGTGGGTTGGAGTGTGGTTTTGTGGAGCTAAAGCAAAAAAATATACGTCCTACAGATCCTGGTTTTAGTAAAAAATGCACTGTATTAGCTCCAATATCAGAGCTTAGCATTGGTTATTCTCCATTAATTATTGATCAACCAAAGTATGAATTAATTAGTCATTATTCTAATGCAGTAATAAAGCATGATGTTTCTAAGTCGATTAATTATGGTGGAGGAGGGGTTTCAAGTACGTTAGAGACTAGTGGATCTGTTGAATTAAGCGGTTCTCAACATTTTGTACCTAATCCAACAGCATCAAAAAAAGATGGATTGTATAAATGTAAATCTATAGTCGCTGGTGGTGAAGTTAACTACGTTGCTGGTAATGGAGGTGAATTACATTTTTTAACAACAGACTTTACTGTGAGTGGACATGCGGGAGGACCATTAGGAGTACCTCCTTTTACTTGTCATTCAGAATATAGGTCTAATATGTACGATGTAAATAAACAACCTGATTATACTGTCGGTCATGGGAAGTTTGGAGACATAGTTGAAAATCAAACTGTAAATGTATTTAAAAATATTTTTGGTAAAGAACTTACTGAGGCTAATCTTGTGAGAGAGGAGTTCAGGAGTCACCCCAAAGGAATAGTAATAACGGGTAAAACGTCAGGTGGATGGATTATTGACTGTAGTCAGAAAATTCAAAAAGCATATGCTTCAGGTAAAAGACGAATTTGGGCTGATGGTAGTTGTGCCATAACGGGAGATATATTGGGCGGTAAAAATAAACCAACCAATGACGAAGCTATACAGTTAGTTATTTTTGATGGTTTGTTTCATATTTATAGTGTTTCTTTTATCGATGGACTAATTTATCAATATATTTCACCTAGCTTTAATATTAAAGAAGGATGGTTAGATTTTTTTAATAGTGCAAGTTCTATTAATGTGCTTTCTGGCGATCTTTCTAAATCAGTAGCTGAAGGTGATGGTTATAATAAATATGTATTTAATATATTTTCCTCAATTAATATTGATGGAGGGATAGGCGTTGATGCTCCTAATCGAACAATTAGGATTAATGGTTCTATTGTTCCTGCTTATAATGCGGATAAAGCAGGAAAATATATAAACGTATTAACATGGCAACAAGGATCTTGGCATGACTTCTAATATCAAAAAAATAACAGGCTTTGGCTTATTAGAAGTGGTGATTGCCCTTGGGGTACTTTCTGTTGGTGTATTGGGCTTAGTTAAGATGCAAGCCTATATGGAAGTAAAAGCAGAAAACGCATTAAAGACCTTAGATGCACTTCATATAGCAGAAGCGCAGATGGAGTATTATCAAACCCGCGCCAGTAATATCAGTGGTGCGACTGGATTGATTGCTTTTGAAAGTATGGCTGCACCAACTAATTGTCGGCAATCGATGGTGAGTGGTACTGGTTATACGCTTACTTGTGATGCCAACACTTTATCGTTATCTGATGCACTGCGAACAATTAATGTTAGTGTCAGCTGGGCTGATCGCCGTGGCGACTCGCAAGCGGTATCTTTAAAAACCGCTATCTCTAAATACAGTGAATTTGATTAAACAACGGCTATCATCGCTAAAAAGACACAATTTAATCCAAAGCAAACCGTTTTGAACAAAAAATGTTCAAACGGTTTTTTTTTGTTAAAAAACGATTGTCAGCTAATAAAATCTCCCTATAATGCGACCTCACTGACACGGACAACGGCGCAAGCGGTTACCGAAATCAGTATTGTTCTTTAACAATTTGACCATGCAATCTGTGTGGGCACTCGTTGAATAGTTAAGTCGAAAGATTTATCAATGAACTGAGTGACCAATACAAATAACCTAATCTATTTATAGAGAAGATTGTTTGGCACAGTCAATTCATTACCATTCTGTTCCTATTTGTAGAAACAGAAGCGGTAATAGCTTTAAAATTACTAAGGTAGTTTTGAAGTCAGTATTCATTGAGCCGTCTCGAAAGAGACAACAAAACTTTAATTGAAGAGTTTGATCATGGCTCAGATTGAA
>NZ_PYLV01000040.1:0-18197 GCF_003025475.1 Photobacterium sp. NCIMB 13483 | reverse complement strand
TCGGTGAAGAGCCAAGATTCTAATATCGGGAACCCCCGCCCCTCTAGCTTTAAACCAATGATACAGATTTACTTTTCTACAGATGAAAAAAAACCTGAATCTTTCGATTCAGGTTTCTTAATGGTGGTCGGTGAAGAGGGATTCGAACCCCCGACCCTCTGGTCCCAAACCAGATGCGCTACCAAACTGCGCTATTCACCGACAATGTTTAGGCTTACAAGGCCAAGGTCTCTAATAAAAGATAACCTAAAAATGGGGTGGCTAACGAGGCTTGAACTCGCGACAACCGGAATCACAATCCGGGACTCTACCAACTGAGCTATAGCCACCATTGTAAGTGGTCGGTGAAGAGGGATTCGAACCCCCGACCCTCTGGTCCCAAACCAGATGCGCTACCAAACTGCGCTATTCACCGACTAAATCGTTACTAAGAAAACAAACCCTCTGGTCCGCTAATCCTAGAAGCCTGAGATACGCTATAAAACTACGTTATCACTGACTAAATTCTGTGTGCTTGTAAAACAAGCGGGCTTTAAAAAGCCAACATGCTGACTGGGTGATCAACACATTATAATATGGGGTGGCTAACGAGGCTTGAACTCGCGACAACCGGAATCACAATCCGGGACTCTACCAACTGAGCTATAGCCACCAATGTTTTTTTACCATTGCCAATACGACCGGATGATGGTGCGCCCGAAAGGATTCGAACCTTCGGCCTTTGGCTCCGGAGGCCAACGCTCTATCCAGCTGAGCTACGGGCGCCTTGCCCTATCGACGGAGGTGAATATTACGGATCAGAACGCAACTCGGCAAGTGTTTTTTTTTATTTTTCTTCCGCTCGCTGATTTTATCAGCAAATCGATGCTGATTCGTATCATGGTTAGCGCTAGATTAGACTTTATTACTGCTTATAGTTGCTATACTTACAAATGAGTAACATCTATATGTATCCACAATTGCACATAAAAAATAACACATCGTCATCATGAATGACCTTTCCTTAAATAACAGGACGTAGCAAAAGGTGAAAAAATGGATTTATCGTTACGACTATGGTTAATCGCTCTTTGTACTCTGCTCTTTTTCTCAACCACCACCATTGCTGCTGACATGTCAGTTTCAGCAATCAATGGTCGAACCAAGCCTGTTGGCAATGTACACCTAGAAGGAACGGCTCCCGCAGTCGTTGTAACGACAACCCCCGCACGAACAAGCCAAGCAGTTTACGACCAATACTGTGCTTCTTGTCATAATTCAGGGTTGATGGGCGCACCGAAAAAAGGCAATGCTGATGATTGGGCGGCTCGTGTAAGCCAAGGTGATGCCGTACTCGCTAAGCATGCTATTGAAGGTTTCAATGCCATGCCAGCAAAAGGTACCTGTATGGATTGTAGTGATGATGAAATTATTGCAGCCATCAACTATATGATTAAACCTAACTAAAACGACATCGCCTTATTCGGTTTTATCTAATCAATGTATTAGAAAATAAAAGAGAAGGGAATCGCTCCCTCTCTCTTTTATATAAACAACCGGTATCCGGTATAAAGTAAGCCTGTATTAGAGGTTATTTCTTAAATAGATTTCGAATATTCGCAATGTGGGCTTGGCCTTTTTGCATGCGTTCTTCTGCCGTAACGGGTTTACGTTCACTTTCCCACTCTAAGTCATCTTGGGGTAACTCGTATAAGAAACGACTTGGCTCTGGTTTGATTAGTTCACCATACTGACGACGTTCTTTACATAACGTGAAAGTAAGTTCCCGCTGCGCACGCGTGATCCCAACATATGCCAATCGACGTTCTTCATCAACGTTGTCTTCATCAATACTGGTTTGATGTGGCAAAATACCTTCTTCAGTACCTATTAAGAACACATACGGAAATTCTAATCCTTTTGAAGCATGTAGCGTCATTAATTGCACTTGATCTGCGTCGTCATTATCTTCACCGCGCTCCATCATGTCGCGCAAAGTTAATCGTTGCACCACCTCTTTAAGGGTTTTGATCTCTTTATCATAGTTATCACCTTCTAAATCAGCGGTGATCCAACTGTATAAATCAGAGACGTTTTTCATGCGCATTTCAGCAGCTTTAGGACTGGCTGATGTTTCGTATAACCAATCTTCATAATGAATATCACGCACTAATTGACGTACAGCAGCAACGGTATCGCCACGTTCTGCATTATCGGCTAACTGATTAACCCAATGCGTAAAACGTTGCAAAGCTTCTAAACCTCGTCCTGATAAATGTTGTTCTAATCCCATTTCAAAACTGGCTTCAAATAAACTTTTACCACGCATATTGGCGTATGTTCCCAGCTTCTCAAGCGTAACCGGACCAATTTCACGGCGAGGTGTATTCACTATTCGTAGAAAAGCATTATCGTCATCGGGGTTAGTTAGTACTCGCAAATATGCCATCATATCTTTAATTTCAACCCGCGAGAAAAACGATGTTCCACCAGAAATTTTATATGGTATACGGTTTTGCATCAGTGCTTTTTCAAATAACCGTGACTGATGATTACCGCGATATAAAATCGCATAATCTTTATAAGCGGTGTTATTCATAAATCGATGTGCGATCAATTCACCAACGACTTTTTCAGCTTCATGCTCTTCATTTTTAGCCGTGAGCACTTTCAGCATTGCCCCATCCGGGATCGCAGAAAAAAGTGCTTTTTCAAATAAGTGCGGATTATTTGCAATAAGAATATTGGCAGTTCGCAGAATACGACTGGTCGAACGGTAATTTTGCTCAAGCTTGACTACTTTCAGATTGGGAAAATCTTTATTAAGTAAGGCTAAATTTTCAGGCTGAGCGCCACGCCACGAATAGATAGACTGATCATCATCACCGACCACAGTAAATCGCGCTCGTTCGCCAACCAATAACTTCACAAATAGATATTGGCTGGTATTGGTATCTTGATACTCATCCACCAGCAAATAACGAATGCGATTTTGCCACCGCTGACGTACATCTTGATTATCCCGAAGCAACAACACTGGCATTAAAATAAGATCATCAAAATCAAGGGCGTTATAGGCTTTCATTTGACGTTGATACATTTCATAGCAATGGGCAAACAATTGATCACATTCAGATTGTGCGCGGCCAGCGGCATCAACTGGCGATAACATGTCATTTTTCCAATTAGAAATCGTTGACTGCAGTTGCTTCAATAAATCTTTATCGCCATCGAGCTCTTCTTCGGTCAATTCTTTCAATAATGCCATCTGATCCTGATCGTCAAACAATGAAAAATTGGCCTTTAAACCCAAATATTTACACTCACGACGCACAATATTAAGTCCCAAGGTATGGAAAGTTGACACCATCAACCCTTTGGACTCTTGACGACCTAATGTTTGACCAACACGTTCTTTCATTTCACGGGCGGCTTTATTGGTAAACGTTAACGCAGCGATATTCCGTGCTTTATAGTCACACTTCTGAACTAAGTAAGCGATTTTATTGGTAATAACACGTGTTTTGCCAGAGCCGGCACCAGCCAAGACTAAGCACGGCCCGGAAACGTATTTTACTGCTTCTGTTTGCCTTGGGTTCAGTTTCATTCGTTATCCTGACGTCATTAAAAATTGGGCGCATGTTGACGCGCTTTAATTACAAATCTATTCACTTTACATGGAATAGTGCTTTCACCATTCATCAACATTTGTTGCAATTTCATTATTTAAAACAACTTAAATAGTAGATTTAGAATAAATTTATTAAATAAGGTCTAAAATAAATCAGAGCAAATAGAACTCAATTCTAAATCAGATTAAATGTTGATTACAAAACAGCAAATAACCGTTACATTACTGTTAAATAATTAAATATATATTTAACAGTACTTATATTGCTTAAATTTAGGAGATTTCATGCGAAAAATCGCAGCTATTGCTACTATTATCAGCTTAACGCTAGGGATATCAGCTTGTGACCAAAACACATCCAAAGACCAACAGCAACAAGCTGCAAAAAGTGTACCTGTAGATACAATTATTGTCAGTTCTCATCCACAAGCTATCCATATCGAACTCCCTGGTCGTAGTAAAGCTTATCTTGAAGCAGAGGTTCGTCCGCAAGTATCAGGTATTATTACTGAGCGTAGCTTTACCGAAGGCGGCGATGTACGTAAAGGAGAATCATTGTATAGCATTGACTCTGCCCCTTATAACGCCGCTTACCTCAGCGCTAAAGCAAGTTTAGCTCAGGCACAAGCAAACCTAGATTCAGCTCAAGCACTTGCTAAACGTAGCCAAACATTGGTTAACCGTGGCGCGATCAGTAAACAAACCTATGATGATAATAAAGCAAAATACAAAGTCGCTCTTGCTGGCATTGAAGTTGCGAAAGCCAGTGTTAACAAAGCGAAGATAGATCTTAATTATACCAAAGTTAGAGCACCAATTGCGGGTCGTATTGGTCAATCATCAGTAACACCAGGTGCATTAGTCAGTGCTGGCCAAGCGCAAGTATTAGCCACTATTCAACAACTCGATCCCATCAATGTTGATATCGCGCAATCAAGTACTCAGCTATTACGCTTGAAGTCTGCGTTAAAGCAAGGCGAACTAAAAGCCAGTGATAATGCTGACGTCGAGTTAATCCTTGAAGATGGTACCGTTTACTCTCATCACGGCAAGCTACAGTTTGCTGAAGTGAATGTCGACCCTAACACAGGCTCAGTTACGCTACGTGCTGAATTCCCCAATCCAGATGGCGTGTTATTGCCAGGAATGTATGTTCGTGCAGTCCTAAACACAGGAACCGACCCTAAAGCAATTTTGGTCCCACAAAAAGCCATTACACGTAACAGTAAAGGCCAAGCCACTACTATGGTTGTTGGTGCAGAAAATAAAGTTGAATCACGCATGGTGACCACAGCAGAAGCAATTGATCATCAATGGCGTATTACTAGCGGGCTTAAAGATGGCGACCAAGTTATTGTGGATGGCTTACAGAAAATCCGCCCGGGGGCTGTAGTTGAACCAACACCAATAACAGTCAATCAGTCACAATAAATAGGGAATAAACTATGGCTCGTTTCTTTATCGATCGCCCTATTTTTGCATGGGTGATCGCTATAATTGTAATGCTAGCTGGTGTGTTATCCATTTTAAAACTGCCAGTATCTCAATATCCTAGCATTGCGCCACCAACGGTTGTAATCAGTGCAAACTACCCAGGTGCTAACGCCAAAACCATGGAAGATACGGTAACGCAGGTTATCGAACAACGTATGACAGGTATCGATCACCTGCGCTACTTGTCATCAACCAGTGACAGTTTTGGTAACACTCAGATAACCCTAACCTTTAATGCTGAAGCTGACCCTGATATCGCTCAGGTACAAGTGCAAAATAAATTGCAATCAGCGTTGCCACTACTACCGATGGAAGTACAGCAACAAGGTGTTAAGGTTAACAAATCAAGCTCAAGCTTTCTGATGGTGGTCGGATTCTATTCAGAAGATGGTTCAATGGATAAAAATGACATTTCGGACTACATCAGTTCCAATGTGTCAGATCCAATGAGTCGTGTTGCCGGTGTAGGTGAAATCCAAGCTTTTGGTGCGCAATATGCAATGCGTATTTGGCTCGATCCGCTTAAACTAACAAAATACAACCTCACAAGTATTGATGTCATTGCGGCAATCAAAGAGCAAAATGCGCAGATCTCTGCTGGTCAACTTGGTGCATCGCCATCACTACCAGGTCAAGAGCTTAACGCAACCGTATCTGCACAAAGTCGTTTAAAAACCCCTGAACAGTTTAAGAACATTATTGTTAAATCGGATTCTTCCGGTGCAAAAGTACATTTAAGTGATGTTGCACGGGTTGAGCTTGGCGCTGAAGATTATTCAGTACAGGTATTTTATAACGGCAAACAAGCCAGTGGTCTAGGTATTAAACTAGCTACAGGCGCAAACGCACTTGCAACAGCTGAAGCCGTAAAAGCCAAAGTTGAAGAATTAAAACCTTTCTTCCCTGAAGGGTTAACTGCCGTTTACCCTTACGACACCACACCATTTGTTGAGAAATCAATTGAAGGTGTAGTACATACGTTATTTGAAGCAGTAGCATTGGTGTTTATCATCATGTACCTCTTCTTACAGAACTTCAGAGCAACCTTGATTCCAACCATCGCCGTACCAGTAGTATTACTTGGTACTTTTGCGGTGCTGTCATTGGCAGGCTTTTCCATCAACACCCTCACCATGTTTGCTATGGTACTGGCCATTGGCTTGCTGGTTGATGATGCGATAGTGGTGGTGGAAAACGTCGAACGTGTTATGCATGAAGAAGGCTTAAATGCCGTTGAAGCTACACGAAAATCGATGGATCAAATTACTGGCGCTTTGGTTGGTATTGCATTAACCCTTTCAGCAGTATTTGTACCAATGGCATTTATGTCTGGTTCTACGGGTGTTATTTATCGTCAATTCTCGATAACCATTGTAACGGCAATGGCACTATCAGTATTGGTGGCAATGATCCTTACCCCTGCACTATGTGCCACTATGCTTAAACCTGTTGAGCATGGCAGTAATGAAAAAGGCTTCTTTGGTTGGTTCAACCGCACTTTTGATAAGTTAACTAGCCGCTATGAATCTAGCGTTGCAGCAATGATCAAGCGCTCAATTCGTGTGATGCTGATTTTCCTTGGCCTAACCGTTGCGGTTGGCTGGATGTTCACCCGTATGCCAACATCATTCTTACCTGATGAAGATCAGGGTATTTTGTTCAGTCAGGCAATATTGCCCGTTAACTCAACTCAAGAACAAACCCAAGAAGTGATGGATAAAGTTTCTGACTTCTACCTAAATCAAGAAAAAGACGCCGTAGCCAGTGTGTTTAGTGTCTCTGGATTTAGTTTTGCGGGTAGTGGCCAAAACATGGGTATGGCATTTATCAGTCTCAAAGATTGGTCAGATCGTCAACTACCCGGCATGGATGTAAAGTCGATAGCAAATCGCTCAATGGCCTACTTCCAACATATCAAAAATGCAATGGTATTCTCATTCGCGCCACCAGCAGTAGTTGAATTAGGTACTGCCAGCGGCTTTGATTTTTATCTTCAAGATCGTAGTGGTCAAGGGCATGACAAACTGATTGCAGCCCGTAACCAATTACTTAAATTAGCGTCTGAAAACCCGAATTTAGTCGGGGTTCGTCCTAATGGTCAAGAAGATGCACCGATGTACCAAATCTCTATCGACCAAGCTAAGATCCGTGCTTTGGGTATTGATATTCAATCAGTAAACCAAGTACTGAGTACCGCATGGGGTAGTTCATACGTTAACGACTTCATCGACCGCGGACGAGTGAAAAAAGTCTTCGTTCAAGGTGATGCAGACTTCCGTATGAAGCCTGGTGATCTTGATACTTGGTATGTCCGAAATAACCAAGGTGAAATGGTACCATTCTCAGCCTTTGCAACAGGTGACTGGCAATATGCTTCACCACGTTTAGAGCGTTTTAATGCCACTCCTGCAGTTAACATTCAAGGTGGTGTTGTTAAGGGCTACAGTACTGGTCAAGCAATGCTCGACATTGAAGCGATGGTGAAGAAATTACCACCAGGCTTTGGTGTTGAGTGGAATGGCTTGTCCTATGAAGAACGCCTATCGGGTAACCAAGCACCAATGCTATATACGTTATCTATCTTGGTGGTGTTCTTAGTTCTGGCAGCGCTTTATGAAAGTTGGTCAGTACCTTTTGCGGTGGTATTAGTCGTGCCGCTCGGCATTATCGGTGCACTATTAGCGATGAATGGTCGTGGTATGCCGAACGATGTTTTCTTCCAAGTGGGACTCTTAACAACGGTAGGTCTGGCGACTAAAAACGCCATCCTGATCGTAGAATTTGCCAAAGAATACTACGAAAAAGGGGCTGGATTGGTGGAGGCAACATTGCACGCCGTACGTGTTCGTCTGCGTCCAATTATTATGACATCACTGGCCTTTGGTCTTGGTGTTGTACCTCTAGCAATCAGTACTGGTGTAGGTTCAGGTGGTAAGAATGCCATTGGTACCGCGGTACTTGGTGGTATGTTAAGCTCGACATTCTTAGGTATTTTCTTTATTCCGATTTTCTTCGTGGTAGTAGAACGTATCTTTAGTCGTGGCAAAGACAAATCAACTACTGATGATACGCCACCGACAAAGCAGCACTAATAATCTAAGCAACAACTAACATTAAAGCCCATGTCTATTTTGATATGGGCTTTTTTTCGTTTTTTCATTGTTACTCTTCATCATACTCCACCAAATAAACCTCACCTCAAATACCTAGCCATTAAAATTAATAATATAAAACCGTAAATAAGGCTTGCGAATCAATAATCAAATTCTACAATAGCGCTGAATGAACATTCATTCATACTAACTGTATTGAATATAAACCACGATGACCGACAAAAAAGAGCGAATATTAGTCGCAACTGAAAAGCTATTAGCAACCCATGGTTTTCATGGACTATCCATGCAAATGGTTGCCAAAGAAGCCCAAGTTGCAACCGGCACTATTTATCGCTATTTCAATGATAAAAATGACTTACTGCATCAACTCCACGAGCATATTTTAGGTTATATCGCGAAAAGAATTAGCCGTAATATTAACGATAGCATGTCACTCAAACAGCGCTACCGTACGATGTGGCTAAACCTGTGGCATATGTCTGTTAATGGTGAGGCACCATTGATTAATCAAGGGCAATTTCAACACCTGCCTCGAGACAATTCTTACGAAAAAAAAGCGCTAAAAAAACAACTATTTAGCTGTGTCAATCAAATGTTTGATGAAGGTAAAGCCTGTTTGTTATTTAAACCGCTTAAGAATGAAATTTTAAGTACACTTAGCTTAGAAACGAGTTGTTATTTAGCTCGTCAAAAAATCAATGGTGGATTAGAGATCACCGATAGCGAGCTTAATGCTGCTATTGAGGCCTCTTGGGACGCCATTATTCAGCATTAATATTGTATATTCCGGAGCACTCCTTACAATGAAAAAATGGATCGTGATGTTACTTATTGCCCTTCTGTTATTTGGAAGCGTAATTGGTTTCAATCTTTTTAAAGAACACAAAATAGCTGAGTATATGGCAAATATGCCTGAAGCCAACTATCCGGTTACGGCTACCACAACCAAAGCTGAAGACTGGCACCCTTCACTGCAAGCCATTGGTTTTATTGAACCTATGCAAGGTGTTACTTTAACATCGGAAGCCGCGGGTGTGATCAGCAAGATTAATTTTGAATCAGGCCAAAAGGTAAAAGCGGGCCAACTACTGGTTTCAATTAATTCAAACGTTGAACAATCTAGCTTACAAAGTACAGAAGCAAAACTACCGGCGGTACAAGCATCGTACCAACGCTATAAAGATCTTTATCGTAAAGGCTCTGTATCAAAATCTAGCCTTGATGAAGCAAAAGCTAACTACCTTGCGTTAGTCGCTCAAATCAAATCATTACAAGAATCAATTCAACGTCGTAATATCAGCGCACCTTTTGCGGGTGAAATTGGTTTACGTAATGTGTACTTAGGCCAATACATTCAGCCCGGCACAAAAATCATTCGTTTAGAAGACACAACCACCATGCGTTTCCGCTTCACTGTGCCACAAACGGATATTTCTAAAATTAAAATCGGTCAAACTGTTGATATCAACATTGATGCTTACAAAAACACTGATTTTAAAGGCCAAATTACTGCGATTGAACCGGCTGTTAATGCTCAGACAGGCTTAATTCAGGTACAAGCTGATATTCCTAACAGCGGCGGCATGTTACGTAGTGGTATGTTTGCACGTGCACGTGTGATCCAACCTATCATTGCCGATCAAATTGTTGTGCCTCAAACAGCAATAACTTACACCCTTTACGGCGACACCGTGTATGTACTACGTACCGTTGATGGCAAATTACGCGCCATGCAAACTGTTGTAACAACAGGTTTAAACAAAGGTAACCAAGTACGAATTCTTTCAGGCTTAAAAGCTGGAGAGCAGATCGTTACTAGCGGTCAAATTCGTCTTAGCAACAAGTCATTAGTGCATATCGTTGAAAATGACGCACTGAAGGCTCCTGCTGAAATCCCATTGCTGTAACTGGAGAACACTCAGGATGCGCTTTACTGATATATTCATCAGACGCCCGGTACTAGCAATTTCGATCAGTTTAATGATCGCATTGCTAGGCCTACAGGCGATTTTCAAAATGCAGGTTCGGCAGTATCCGGACATGACGAATACTGTAGTAACCATTAGTACGGCTTATTACGGTGCCAGTGCTGACCTTATTCAAGGTTTTATCACCCAGCCTCTGGAACAAGCAATTGCTCAAGCGGATAACATCGACTACATCACTGCTCAAAGTATTATGGGTATGTCGACGATCACCGTACAGATGAAATTGAACACCAATCCGAACGCAGCCTTGGCGGATATTCTCGCCAAAGTAAACTCGGTGCGAGCTCAATTACCACAAGATACACAAGATCCAACCATTTCACTCTCTACGGGTGGTGGTACCGGGGTACTTTATCTTGGCTTTACCAGTAAAACATTAAGCTCAAGCCAAATCACCGACTACATTGAACGTGTAGTAAAACCGCAATTATTTACGGTAGGTGGTGTGGCAAAAGTAGATATGTACGGCGGTGTACCGTTTGCATTACGTGTATGGCTTGATCCACAAAAAATGGCAGCGTTTAACTTATCTGCTAGCGATGTGACTCATGTATTACAAGCAAACAACTACCAATCTGCAGTTGGTCAAGCCAACAATGATTTCGTGTTGTATAACGGCAGTGCTAACACACAATCAAATAGCCCTGAAACATTAGAAAAACTTGTTGTTTCAAGTAATAACGGTCAAGTGATTCGTTTAGGGGATATTGCAAAAGTAACATTATCACGCAGCAGTGATAGCTACCGTGCAACCGCAAATGGTCAAGAAGCCGTTGTAGGTGCGATTGAAGCGGCACCAAGTGCTAACCCAATCAATATCGCTAAAGACGTGCGTGAGCTGTTACCAACGATTGAACGTAACATGCCAAGTACCATCAAAATGACGGTAATGTATGACTCAACGATTGCGATTAATGACTCGATTCATGAAGTTATTAAAACCATTCTTGAAGCAGCATTAATTGTATTAGTGGTTATTGCCCTGTTTATCGGTTCTCTACGCTCAGTAATTATTCCGATCATCACCATTCCACTATCACTGATTGGTGTTGCACTAGTCATGCAATTATTTGGTTTCTCATGGAACCTAATGACACTGCTGGCTCTGGTACTGGCAATCGGCTTGGTGGTCGATGATGCTATCGTGGTCTTGGAAAACGTTGAACGCCATATCAAACTGGGCCAAACGCCATTTAGAGCCGCCATTATTGGTACTCGTGAAATCGCAATTCCCGTAATTTCAATGACCATTGCTTTAGGTGCGGTATACGCGCCAATAGCATTAATGGGTGGCCTTACAGGTTCATTATTTAAAGAGTTTGCATTAACGCTGGCGGGTGCGGTATTTATATCAGGTATTATTGCCTTAACATTATCACCAGTAATGTGTGCAACCTTCCTTAAAGAAAATGAAGCGCCAAATAAATTTGAGTTAATGGTACATGGCTTTCTTGACCGACTAACATTACGTTATGAGAAAATGCTAAGTGGCATCATGCACATGCGTTCAGTTGTGATCGTATTTGCTCTATGTGCTTGTGCCAGTTTGCCGTTCTTATTTAAATTTATTCCAAGTGAATTAGCACCTGCTGAAGATAATGGTGTAGTGGTATTTATGGGTACAGCACCTGCAAACGCCAACCTTGATTTCATTCAAGACACTATGGATCAAGTTAATAAAGTATTAACAGCAGAAAAAAGTGTTGAGTATGCACAGATCTTCTCAGGTATTCCATCAGCTAACCAAGCGTTTGGTCTGGCAACATTAAAACCATGGAGTCAACGCGATCAAAGCCAAACAGAAGTGGCAAATGACGTAACTGAAAAGATCAAAAATATTCCCCAAATGGCAATTACTGCTTTCCAAATGCCAAGCCTTCCAGGTGCAGGTTCTGGTTTGCCAGTACAATTTGTAATTACCACACCGAACAACTTTAAGAGCCTCTACCAAGTGGCTGCAGAAATGTTGACTAAGGTGAAAAATAACCCAATGTTCGTTTACTCAGATTTAGACTTAAAGTATGACTCTGCAACGATGAACATTAATATCGACAAAGATAAAGCCGGTGCTTATGGCGTTACCATGCAAGCCATCGGTAATACATTAAGCACAATGTTAGCCGGCGGTGATATTAACCGTGTTGATATTCTGGGTCGTTCTTATAAGGTTATTCCACAAGTTGAGCGTAAAAATCGTTTCAATCCGAAAGATTTAAATAATTATTACGTTAAGACCAGTAGTGGTGATTTGATTCCATTAGGTAGCTTAGTCACCATTACAGTGACACCAGCGCCACCAACCTTACCAAGCTTTAACCAACAAAATGCGGCAACCATTGGTGCGGTATTAGCCCCTGGTACCTCAATTGGTGAAGCGGTAAACTGGTTAAATACTGAGTCAGCTAAAGTATTACCAAAAGGCTATGGCCATGACTACTTAGGCGAAAGCCGTCAGTATGTTACTGAAGGTAATGCACTATATGCGACCTTTGGTCTAGCACTAGCGATTATTTTCTTGGTTCTTGCGATTCAATTTGAATCACTACGCGATCCATTAGTTATCCTAGTTTCGGTGCCATTAGCAATTTGTGGTGCACTGATTGCCCTCGCGTGGGGTGCGACAACATTGAATATTTACTCGCAAATAGGTTTGATAACCCTCATAGGCTTGATAACCAAACACGGTATATTAATTTGTGAAGTCGCCAAAGAAGAACAACTCTACCACGGTAAAAACCGCATGGATGCTGTTATGGAAGCCGCAAAGATCCGTCTTCGCCCTATCCTAATGACAACATGTGCAATGATTGCAGGTTTAGTACCACTACTATATGCATCGGGTGCTGGTGCAGCATCACGTTTCAGTATTGGTATTGTTATCGTTGCTGGTTTATCTATCGGTACCTTATTTACCTTGTTCGTATTACCCGTTATTTATACGTTCTTGGCAAGTGAGCATAAACCGTTACCGGTGTTTGTTGAAGAAGACGATGGTTTAGACAACCACTTCTAATTCACCGAAATAAAAAAGGGCGCTGAATCATCAGCGCCCTTTTCTTTTCACCGCAACCGCAATTACAATAGTTAATAACGATTTTCGCAACGGAGTAAGCGGATCATGTTCGATTCAAAGAAACTTGAGCAAGTAGCTAAACAAATTCAAGACGCAATGCCTAAACCAGTTAAAGATCTAGGCAACGACGTTGAACAAAAAGTACGTCAGGTAATCCAATCACAATTAGGAAAGCTTGATGTTGTCACTCGTGAAGAATTTGATGTGCAAACACAAGTGCTATTACGCACTCGCCAAAAATTGACAGAGCTTGAGCAAAAGATGGCAACATTTGAAGCAAAGCTTAATGCCGAAAATAGCAGTACTGACGCTTAATTCGCGCTGACCCCAATAAAAAAGCCCAGTTCTTATCAAACTGGGCTTTTTTTTTAATTACTATGCTAAATGAAGATTAACCACCAACAGCAATATGCTTCATATCTTTCATGTAACCTCGTAGCTGTTTACCAATCACTTCAACAGGGTGATTACGTAATGCTTCATTTACTTCAATTAGCTTTTGATTATCAACAAAATTTGTTGTTGTCGCCAAACCTTTACCAATAACATCCGTGGTTACTGTTGCCATAAAATGATCACGTAATAACGGTGTCGCAACATTAGCAAACAAATAGTTACCATATTCAGCAGTATCAGAGATCACTACATTCATCTCATACAAACGCTTACGTGCAACCGTATTGGCAATCAGTGGTAACTCATGCAATGATTCATAATAGGCCGACTCATCAATAATACCTGAGGCTGTCATCGCCTCAAAAGCAAGCTCAACCCCTGCACGCACCATTGCAACCATCAAAATACCGTTATCAAAGTATTCTTGCTCTGAAATATGAAGGTTTGACACTGGGTAGTTTTCAAATTGTGTTTCAGCGGTCTCGCCACGCCAACCTAATAGCTCTGCGTCATCGTTAGCCCAGTCAGCCATCATCGTATTAGAGAAGTGACCTGAGATAATATCATCCATATGTTTGTTATATAGCGGACGCATCAATTCTTTTAATTGCTCTGATAGATCAAAAGCTTTTACTTTTGCTGGATTTGAAAGGCGATCCATCATATGTGTCACACCACCAAACTTCAGTGCTTCAGTGATCGTTTCCCAACCAAATTGCAGCAACTTACCGGCATAATCAGGTGCAATACCATCAGCCAGCATTTTCTCATAACACACAATCGAGCCCGCTTGTAGCATGCCACAAAGAATAGTTTGTTCACCCATCAAATCTGATTTCACTTCAGCAACAAATGATGATTCCAGTACTCCAGCACGATGCCCTCCCGTTGCAGCAGCCCATGCTTTAGCAATTTCAAGACCATCCGCTTGGGGATCATTTTCAGGATGCACAGCAATTAACGTTGGTACACCAAAGCCACGCTTATATTCTTCACGCACTTCCGTGCCTGGACATTTAGGTGCAACCATAACAACCGTTAAGTCTTTACGAATTTGCATCCCTTCTTCAACGATATTAAAACCATGCGAATACCCCAATGCTGCACCATGCTTCATTAATGGCATCACTGTTTCAACAACGTTTGTGTGTTGCTTATCCGGTGTTAGATTAACGACTAAATCGGCCTCTGGAATCAGTTGCTCATAACTTCCTACTTCAAAACCATTATCACGCGCATTTTTAAATGATGGACGTTGCTCATCAATCGCAACTTGGCGTAAAGCGTAAGCCACATTCAACCCAGAATCTCGCATGTTAAGACCTTGGTTTAAACCTTGCGCACCACATCCGACAATAACCACCTTTTTACCTTTAAGGTAATCAGCTTCAGTAGCAAATTCTGCACGATCCATAAAACGACAACGACCCAGTTGATCTAACTGCTGGCGCAAATTTAAGGTATTGAAATAATTAGCCATAACAACAAACTCCGTGAAATATATTTATCCCTAGTTCGATATTTATTTATCGAATAGATTGATAGTAGATCAGGAAAATTGTTGCGCAAAGTGATATATTCACAACAATCAATTGCAAATCATGCAACATAAGCCAATGAACATTAAAAACTTGCAACTTTTTCTTCACTTAAGTGATTCGCTGAGTTTTCATCAAACCGCGCAGGCGATGCACATTAGTCCCTCAGCCTTGAGCCGTGTCATTCAGCGCCTTGAACAAGAATTAGGGCAGAGTTTATTTTGTCGTGATAATCGTAGCGTTGAAATAACAATGGCAGGAAAAAAACTCATTCCTGTCGCCTCTGCTATTATTTCCAATTGGTTATCACTCAAAACAGAATTAAACAGTGATAGTTCATTACTACAAGGGAAGCTGAAAATATTTTGTTCCGTCACCGCAAGTTATAGCCACCTACCGTCAATATTGACCGCATTTCGCCAACGTTACCCACAAATAGAAATTCAATTATTAACAGGAGACTCAGCTCTTGCGATTGATAAAGTGCTTAACGATGAAGTTGATGTCGCTATTACCGCCAAACCAGAACAACTTTCAGCAAAATTAAGCTATATCGAATTAGATCATATTCCAATGTCAGTGATTTCACCCGCAATTCCCCCTCCTGCTATTCAACAACAACTCAATAACGGGCCTAATTGGCAAGCACTACCTTTTATTCTCGCAGAGTCGGGACCCGCAAGATCTCGCGCGAATACATGGTTTAAAGACAAGAAAATCACCCCTCCTATTTATGCTCAAATTTCTGGCCATGAAGCCATCGTTAGTATGGTTGCGTTAGGCTGTGGAATAGGTATCGCACCGGATGTCGTTATCAATAACAGCCCTATGAATGATAAAGTGCAGCGTTTTCCAGCAGAATTTATTGCACCATTAAGTTTAGGACTGTGCTGTAAACAATCACGCCATCAAGAAAACGTATTAAAAGCACTACTGCAATTATTTTAACATTATTATGTCTATGTCTTGCTTTCACTAATCAATTGCATTGAAAGGATATCCTTATGACTAACGCAATTTTAACGCATTCATATTGTTCTGATTTTTATGCTAAACGTGGTTATCAGTTTTTAAACAACGTTGCGCAAGATTCTGCCGTTCCATCGAACCTTGTTATATTTTCTGTCATGCATTGCTATGAAGGCTCTCTGCCGTACATTAATGTATTAGCACAATTAGCTCACCCTCTGGTTTTTATTCCCAAAAATGCAACCGCAGATGCCAATCCTGAGTTATTACAAACCATAAACCAAATCGCTAACTGTAAAGTGGTAAACCCACGTTATAATAAAGAATCGTTACGTGATCCGCTCTATTGTGAAACTCTCATTCGCCAATATATCACCCAAGATAGCCCTTTTTTAATACTTGATCACGGTGGCTACTTTGCCAATGCCAGTGAACATTTATGTCATGTCTTTCAACAACAATTAATAGGTATTACAGAGCTAACCGCAAATGGATTATATAAATATTGTAATAAAAATATAAAAAAACCATTAGTTACCGTTTCTCATTTAAGTATTAAAACCCCTGCAGATACGGAAGCCTCGGAATGTATCGTTCATTACTCAGATCAAATTTTACGTGAAGAATTTGGGCTTAAAATAAATAATGCCGGATTTTTAAGGATGGGGGTCATCGGGGCTGGTAATCTCGGTAGAGGAATAATAAAACATTTACAAAACAAAGATATTTCTAATATTCACGTCTTTGATCAAGATCCTCGCCGACTCACTCAATTTCCACGCGATGGCGTACAAGTTTGTACACTTAAACATCTAATACAACAATGTAATATGATCTTCTGTTGTACGGGAAATGGGGCATTAACGGCCGAAATATTTGATCATCTAACTCAACCAATTTTCATTACAACAGTAACATCCGCCGATGATGAGCTCAGACTTCCAGATCTCATTACTCAAGGAGTATTAACTCAAGTAAATAGCAATCAACTTGTAAAAGAATATCAAACTCGTCATGGCGTTAGTGTTTACCTGCTTGCTGGTGGTGAATCAGCTAATACTCCTTTCAAAACAGGGATGGGAGACCCAACACTGTATTTATTTGAGGCTGCACACATGTTGGCAGGATTACGGTTATTAAATCAGCCACAACTGTTTACAGATGGAATTCAAGCACTGCCAGATGATGATGAAAAAATGATCGCCCAACAATGGTTAACCCATTTCTATAATTACCAATAAGATAACAAACAACCCCCACTACCTCACACTACAGATTAGAACGTTTCATATAGTAAAGCTTAACGTACAAAGCCCCAATATTACTGTCGAGGCTCTCTTGAATATAACAGGAGTTACGAGGTTCAAACTCCCTACACGCGCTGATTTTCAATATGGTAAATCCGCAGTTCTGCCAATTAACGCTACAAGCGTAAATTACAGATAGCAAAAAGGCTCATATCTTTTGATATGAGCCTTTTTTAATATGATAGGGGTTACGAGATTCAAACACCTAACACGCGCTGATTTTCGGTATAGCGAACCCGTTACTCTACCAGTTAACACTGCACCCACTTGAGCTAATAATACAAACGTAAAAAAGCCCCGACATTACTGTCGAGGCTTTCTTGAAGATGGCAGGGATTACGAGGTTCAAACGCCCAACACGCGCTGATTTTCGGTATGGCGAATCCGCTGCTCTGCCAGTTGGAGCTACACCTAAATTATATTGACGTAAAAAAGCCCCGACATTGCTGTCGAGGCTTTCTTGAAGATGGCAGGGGTGGAGAGATTCGAACTCCCAACACGCGGATTTGGAATCCGCTGCTCTGCCAGTTGGAGCTACACCCCTGTAGTTATTTTAAAGACTTAACTGTGTCTTAAATAAATGGCGGAGTGGACGGGACTCGAACCCGCGACCCCCGGCGTGACAGGCCGGTATTCTAACCAACTGAACTACCACTCCGCAGTGTCTATTCAGCATAAATGCAACTTGTTGTCTCTACCTTTATAA
>NZ_PYLV01000004.1:0-214248 GCF_003025475.1 Photobacterium sp. NCIMB 13483 | reverse complement strand
TATTTTATATTTATGTTTATTCGGCTGTTTACTTATAATACCGAGCTCTTTCATTAAGCTAGCAGCTTTATAGCGACCAACATTTTCACCCTCTTGGGTAAGCTGGCCAGCTATTGTCCTTGCACCCGCGGAGCCTCTGCTACGACTATGTATATCAACAACTTTTTGACGCAGCAATGCTTGCTCAGGTGTAACAATACCCCGATATTTAAGTCGATAATGATAGCTACTACGAGGTATTTCAAATAGCTTACATAATGGCTTTATTGAATGAGGCTCTTTTGATAATGCTGCTATCAAATCTATCGTTTGATGTTGTCCTGCATTAAAAGAGCGGAAGCTTTTTTTAGAATATCGTTTTCCCACTCAATCTGTTTAATTTTTGCTTCGAGTTCTTGAATGCGTTTTTGTTCTGGTGTCATGGCTTTTGAAGTTGGTGTTATTCCACCATGTTCTTGCTTTAGCTGAGCAACCCAGCGACTCATTGCTGTATATCCGACACCAACAGCATTACATGCTTCTTGTATTGTGTAGCCTTTATTTAGGACTAAATTAGCAGCATCGTGCTTGAATGCGACTGAATAAGTTGTTCGAGCTTTTTTCATTATGTACACCATTTTGATATTAAGAGTATTTTATCCTATTTAGGTGTACAAGTTCATTAAGCCACAACAGTTGAAAGGGAGAGTGGTCTAGCTTAGTTTCTGATTAAATAAATTTTATATTATAGAGCGCAAGGTTAGGAAACATCTTAAAGGGCGTTTATAATATTAGCCTAAAAGTTTTATAAGAGTTATGAGTGATATGGACAATACGTTATTTGAAGATGTAAAAGAAGAACTTTCAGAATCAGGGGAAAAAATTGGCATTGAAGCAGAAAATGATGAAGATGTAATTGAGCCATTTGATCCTGAAGAGATTTCAATTCAGCAGCGTGTTGTATCTATGGATGTCATTATCCGTCGATTAAAACAAGGTTCTATTCAATTAGCACCATCATTTCAGAGAAATGAAGTATGGGATATAACTCGTAAAAGTCGATTAATTGAATCATTAATGTTAAATATTCCTTTACCTATGTTTTATGTGGCATCAGATGAAAAAAGCCAGTGGGAAGTTGTTGATGGTTTACAACGGTTATCGACTATTCGCGATTTTATGATTGGAGACAAAAATGGAGAGATGCTTAGACTTAAAAATTTAGAGTTCCTTGGCGAGAAGTATGAAGGGAAGACTTTTCTTGCAATAGAAAATGAACCAAGTGCACAAAAATTAGTTAATGATATTTATGAAACTGAAATGCGTTTTACAGTTATTAATCCGGGGACGCCAGAAGCTGTTAAACGTAATATTTTCAAACGTATCAATACTGGTGGCATGCCTTTAACTACTCAAGAAATTAGACATGCATTATATGAAGGTATTTCTTCTAAATTATTAAAAGAATTAGTGACATCACCATCATTTAAAGGTGTTATTGGTAAAAAAATCAATGATAGCCGAATGGGTGTTAGTGAATTAATGCTCCGCCTAATTGCCTTTATGGTAATGGATAGAAGTGCTTATAAATCAGGTATGGACTCTTGGTTGAGTAATGCTATGCGTGTAATTAATTGTTTTCCTGATCCAACAGAAGATGAATTAAATAAAATATTTCAGAAAAATGAGGTACCAAAGCTAAATATAACTTCAGTTGAAGAAATAAAAGAAAAATTTATACTCGCAATTAATCGAAGTGAAGAGATATTTGATGGGCATGCTTTTAGAAAATCATTACCTAATGAATATCGTAAGAGTCCAATTAATAAATCTTTATTCGAGGTATGGGGGAATATTTTGTCAGATTTATCTGAATATGAATATGAAATATTAAAGTCGAATAAATATGAATTAATTGAATCTTATAGTGAGTTACTAAAAAAACTTGAATTTAATAATGCAATAAGTCGTCATTCATCAACGCAAAAGGGTATCATTGATAGTTTTAATAGTATTAAAGAGTTGGTTTTAAAAAATATAACTGATTGTGAGGGAAATAAAATTGATTAATGAATTACATATTAAAGGATTAAAATCTTTTGTTGATGAGAAAATTGAATTCTCTAATTTAACATTATTAGCTGGTTTGAATAATAGTGGAAAAAGTTCTGTTATTCAGGCGTTACGTATGTATTCATCCGCATTAAATGGTATGTCCCCGTTACTTTGTGGACATGGTGATGTATCTGATCTTCGTTCTGATTTTGTAAGCAATACTGATGATATTTTAGTATCCCTAGATTTTGGTGAGGGTAAAAAAGGTAAAATGCTTCTATCTGATCATTCTGTAGAAAAACCATTAATTGGACCAGAATTTTTTTATGTAGGAGCAGATAGACTTGGGCCTCAATCTTTTTTACCTCTGAACTTATCTCTTGATGCAAGACCTAAAGTTGGTGATAGAGGTGAGTTTGTATTTGATTTTATTGAAAAATTAGAAAGATATGGCTTCTTATTACCTGAAGATTTAATACATCCAGCTTCTCGTGGCGAAACATTTGAATATGTATTACAAGGATGGCTTACTGAAATAGCTCCTGGCGTAGAGTTTTCGTTTTCAACTAATAAAAAAGCAGATATTTCCCATGCTGAAATTGATAATTATCGACCAGCAAACGTAGGCTTTGGTTTGAGTTATACGCTTCCTATTATTGCTGCCACGTTAGGTGCTACAGCTATTGCTCCTACTTTAATTGATCAGGATGATTGGGTTACTGAATGGGAAAATTTAAAACAAAAAAATGGTGTGCTTTTAGTTCTTGAAAATCCTGAGGCTCATTTACATCCTCGGGGGCAAACAGCTATGGGTAAATTGATTGGTTTAGCTGCGGCGAGTGGAATTCAAATTGTAGTTGAAACACATAGTGAACATGTGATGGATGGTATTCGAATTGCAGTTAAACAAGGACTACTAAATAGTGAAAAAGTGAAGTTTCATTATTTATCAAAAGATAAAAGCGGTTTAACTAAAGTAGATTCTCCAAATTTAGATGCAAATGGAAAACTTGATTTTTGGCCTGAAGGTTTTTTTGATCAAACATTAAAAAATCGTTCAATTTTGGCAAAAAGGACGCGCTAATAATGGATCATGTTATCTGTATAAATCAGAATAGCTTTCCTGCAGTAAATTCAATACAAGGAGCTCAATTATTTGATGACTCTTTACAAGGGGTATTAGAACTTCAAGATGGAGGACAAGATCGTTTTTTATTTTATTTAGATACTAATTCTGGTGATTTATCTAATTTTGAAATAGCTCCCAATTTCACATATGGACAGTTTATTGAAGATTGTCCAGATCAGGACTTGGCTGTTTTTTTATCTGAAGTTGAAGATAAATGCCCAGCATTAGATTCGTTATCAGAAGAACAACAAGATGAAATGACTGCGCATGATTTTTATATACCAAATGAACCTGTTGGTAACTATCCTGATGTTTATTCTATGGCTTGGTCATTATCAGGTTATTTACTAAGCATTAACACGGGTGGATGTTGGACTAACGATCAAATTAGTATTGCGCGATCTGATGGGGAGGGAAGATTTGTCGATGAAATATTAAATCTTAGGAATATTTCAAGTCAAAATCATGGAATTATTCATTATAACGCATTGAATGAGATTGATTTAGAAAGTATAGCGTCTCCTCATCTTATTTCTGAATCATTACTTACATGGTTTAATTCTCAAACGACTGAGAATAAAATCCGAATTGTTGATAAAATTCGTTTATCTTGTAATAGAGAATTTCAAGGTTCTAAACCGTTATTTGAGACATTGACTAACGGTAATGGGTTGAGAGAGATTAGATTCTCAGCATATGCAGGAGGGGCTATCAGAATTTTATTCAAACATTTTCAAAATCATCAGCAGGCTCTTCTTGTTGGTTTTATTAAACATAGTGATTCTGAAGGCTATACAGCAGCCATGCGGCAAGCTGATGATATATATAATAATTTATAAAATATAATTTATTGGGATATCTAGTTATTGACTTTGTTATGATATTTATGCAACCCCCCCCACATTGCAGAACCTCACCTACTAGGTGGGGTTTTGTCGTTTTAGGATTCCATTAAATCCATAACCGTCCTTTGAGGCGGTTTTTTTATGTCTGAAATTCGCCTATGAGAGAGAAAGTTATTAGCTGGTTTGCCTACCTGTGGGCAGGTTTAACTGGTGTAGCCTCTGGTCTTTCCATGAACGAAATAGGGGTGCTCATCTCTATTTTTGCCACCGTATTTACCGCGTTTATTAACTGGTTTTATCGACATCGAACCCTCAAAGCCCTGCAAAACCATCCAGAGGTGAAGAAAATCTATGAGCAAATTGAAGAAGACTAGTGGCGTTATTGGCTGCTTGGTTGCCAGTGTGTTGGCGGTTGTAGCGGGTACCGATCACGATTTAAAAACCACCCCTGATGGATTAGCGTTTATCAGTAATCTAGAAGGGTGTTCATCATCCGCTTATCAATGCAGTGCCGACCGTTGGACTGCAGGGTTAGGCCATACCACAGGAGTAAAACAAGGCGACAAAGCAACCACCGAAACCATTGCTGATTGGTACATTGAAGATATCAGCGCGGCGGAAAAGG
The DNA here is from genome assembly GCF_003025475.1 of Photobacterium sp. NCIMB 13483. Classification (NCBI taxonomy): domain Bacteria; kingdom Pseudomonadati; phylum Pseudomonadota; class Gammaproteobacteria; order Vibrionales; family Vibrionaceae; genus Photobacterium; species Photobacterium sp. NCIMB 13483. The sequence goes on along the minus strand of NZ_PYLV01000004.1, from coordinate 209,615 downwards.
TGGTTGATCGGCAAGTTAAATTACCTGCTGGCCCTCAATACGATATGGCAGTGTCATTTGTGTTTAACCTTGGGGCTGGCAATTTTCGCAGTTCTACCTATCTCAAGAAACTTAAAGCAGGGCAGTTAACCGCTGCCTGTAATGAATTTCCACGCTGGGTATTTGTGAATGGTAAAGATTGTCGACTTGATAGCAGTCACTGTGCTGGCATCGTTAAACGCCGTTTAGCAGAGCAAAAGGTGTGCTTGTATGGCTATCAGTAAGTTCAAGCTCATCGGGGCTGTTGGTGTATTAACGGCATTATCGATATTGGCGTGGACGTATTCACAGACAGTGCAAAAGCTAGAAGCGGCTCAAGCACTGGTTGTGGAACAACAAACCCAATCACAGCAGTTAGTGGACGTTAATCAGTCGATGCAATCTACCATTACCCGTTTAGAGCAAGCATCCCACCAAGAACGATTAGCCGCTGAACATAACGAACGTCAACGTCAGCAATGGCAACAACGGGCGTTAAAAGCACAACGTCAAATCGATAAGGATATTGCTCATGAAAAGTGTGCTGATTTGCCTATCCCTAATGCTAGTCAGTGGTTGTACTACACCAAGCCCACAAGTGGTCACTCAATACAAAATTGAATACATCAAACCACCTGCAGCGTATTTGATTAGTTGCAAACAACCATTCCATAAACCGCCGATGACTTGGGGTGAAGCCGCTAAGCGTGATCCAGTATGGTTACACCATTTCTCGCTGTGTGCTGCACAAAGGAGAATAAAGGATAGCCATAACTTTGAAGATCAATCATGAGTAATTACACTTAAGTCTCAAGTAGCTTATGGTGAAATCAATGACAATTTTAAGATGTAAATTGCATCTTTTATCTTGTGATTAATAAATATTTGGCGGTTTGATATTTATATTTTTTAAAAACAAATTTATAAAACAATAGAGAACACATAAATTTATATGTGTTCTCTGTTTATATTATTTTTTTGATTTAGCTAAAATTGTAACGCCTTCCGTATAGCTAAATCCATAACCCCAACCAAAACTCATATTAGGGCTAGATGAGTAATCATTTTTATACCTTCCGGATATTAAAGGTATAATGTTTATGACTTCAAATCCGCCTTTTTCTAAATCAGCAATAGCTTTTTCAATGCGCTTAGTGAATTTTTCACCATCCATTTCTTTGTCAGAATATCCTTCTGAGTGCCATACTTTTTGTTCTTCATAAATAGGGATTTGTTCTTCTACAAACCTTTTAGAGAATATCCCTTTTTCTACTTTTACTGTTTTAGAACCCACTTCGACTTGATCTGTCGACCAATAACCATATTCTATAAAGGGGGCTTCTACCCATATTGTTTTTATTGTCATAAATTTCAAAATAATAAAGATTTTTTATATTTAATCATATATGATTTTTTAAATATGATAAGAACGTTTGGTTTTTTAAAATAAATATAAATATAAATATAAATATAAATTTTAATTGGTTAGGTTCTTATGTATAAAAAGACATACAAAGTATTTAGTGTTTAATGTTTATTCCAAATTAGAATGCTAAATTTTATTAGAAGAACTACGGATAGATAAACTAAGTTAGTTATTGATATAGCTCAACTAAACAAATTTAATAATCAGACGAATATCAATTAAAAGTAAAAATGCGCCGTGTAGAATTATTTCAAATTAATCTATAGGGGTGATTATATGAAAAATTGTTCGTTACTTAAATTAAGTTTAGTTCTACTGCCACTGCTAGTTGGTTGCTCGACAACGAAAGAAGTTAATAATACAAGTGAAGCATATAATATTGCGAACCAAACAATTTTAACTAAAGATTATCGAATATTATTAACGAAATATAAATGTCCACTCAAGGATTATTCTGCTGATGACGTTAAAGCTATTCAAGCAGCATTTGAAAAGCGATCACCCGGTAATTTATCTATTGCTTTTGGTGTCTTATCTTTGCTCGGTGGTGATTTAATGTCTGGTGGTATTGATATTGTTGGTGGTACCACAGCGAATATTGCAAGCTCTCGGCATAGAGCCTCAAATCCAACTTGGTTTGCAGCTATTCCCAAAAAGCAGGCTAAAAATGGGTTAGATGCAACAAATCAGGTCAGAAAAACAATACAAAATGAAGCGATTAATTTATTAGAAGAATATGGTGTTGAGCTTGAAAAGGTTGTCATAAAACCGGAGAGAAAAGCTGTATTTGGTGGAGAAATATCTAGAGAAGTTGCTTATAAGGTTAAAAATTCGGATGTTGTTTACGGTTTTCATTTTAATGAAATTTATCTAAGTAATGAAAGAGTTGAAATGGTAGAAGGAAGAACAAATTTTATTGCTGATAAAGAACAATTTGTTCTTGGTCCTGAAACTCAATTCTATGGATTAAATATTTTTAATAAAGAATTTTTTATTAAAAACAAGATTGCACCATTTGATGAAAAAGATGGATATGACGTATTTATGAATAAATTAACATCACGATTGCCTCAAGGTTATTTCTATTATTCATCACCATCTGAATCAGCGAATTTTATTCCTGCTATTTATAAGAATGGTAAAAAACACCTCTTTTTATCTAAAGGTATAGCACTATAAGAAAAGGTGGTGATCGTTGGACTCATAAAGGACGTCTACTTTAAAAAGCAAATTCAAGTGACCTTATAACGTTGAATATTTCGATTAAGAAACTTATAAGGCCTAATTTTGATATTCAATTGAAGTCAGGCCTTTTAATTTGATTTTGATCCGCTATCAGAAGTGCAATTTAAGACGTTTTTCCCTGAGACTTTCTCTGTTACAGAGGCCCAAATCAAAGGCTGTCGAGTGAATACTGAAGACTTGATTGATATCTTGCCGGCGATTGGCCAACAGCAACCACCACAACGATTATTACTGATGATGATGTTAGCCCATGGCTCGTATTGGTGAAACCAGAAAGGCTCTATGGAAGAACATCAGTTTTATTGAAAAGCGGTGGCTAATTCCTAAAGAAGACGCCAAGAATGGGGTAGCAATGAGCTATCCACTTACCGCTGAGATGATTGAACTATTACGCTCATATCAAGCATGGCAACGTGAGCTAGGCTATAACAGTGATCACTTGTTCCCGTTATCTCGTTGGAATAATCAGCCAATCCACAGTGCTAAAGCCAGTGAATGGGTGCGGGGAGTGTCAAAGAAAGCATGGAGTGCTCATGATCTTAGAAAGCGAGCACGTTCAATATGGGCAGAATTGGGTGTTGATTACATTGTGTGTGAATCACTGTTAAATCATGCTCGGGATAAGCTAGATCAAGCCTATATCCATACACATATGGAGTTACAGAAGAAAGAAGCGTTAGAAACGTACCATAAATGGCTTAAAAAAGGATGGTGTACCTGTCTAGCACCTGTCTCGATTCAAAATCCAATCATCGATAAACTCTTATCCAGACTGGCTTGAAGCCACTTTTCATTATAAACCTCAGCGGATGATAATAAGAATGCAGATTTGTACGAAAAACGAACAAATCAACGTTAATTTGATGGAAGCTGCACGAGCTGTTCCTCATCAAGTTGGCTTAATAAAATTGAGTAAAACCCAGTTGAAAGTTCTGCAGTCGATTATGCCTGGTGAAAAGGTAACAGCAGGGCAGATTGCCGAGCGTTGTGAGTTGTCGAGTTCGTGGGCCAGTACTTTGTTGAAGACGGTTTGGGAAAGAGGGTATTTGGTGAGAGGTGGCCATGTTCGAATGAATGGCGGACTTGAATTTGTTTATTCATCAGCGTGATTTTGAATGAAAATTGATGTATTAGCTTATTCATGATCTAGCAGCATTATGGTGTAAAAGTCACTTTGTGGCTCAGTACTTTTATATATTAGTAATATTTTCTTAATTTACTAAAAATCAAGACTATATATTGAAATTACTGGTTAATTTAAGGTGTATGCCTGTGGGGGATTATTAACTTTAGTTCTTGGCTCTCATTAATTATATATAGATATATAAAGTAAAAGTGCTACCAACATCATGATATTTAATGATTAAATTGAATACAGTTGTAATGTTTGCAGTTATATTACTGTTAAAAAATGAGAATGCATTATTATTAATATTAGTATGGATATACTGTAGATGTTTAAGAATGAAGCAAAGATGCAAGAGTGGTTAGTAGAAGCGTTAAAAGATTTAGATGGGTTAAACGATCTAATATCAAATTCTGATTATTTATATAGTTACGAACCTAATAGTGAAGAAGCAAGTAAGGTATTGAGTTCATTCATTAAGTGTAGCCGCTCTCTGAATATATTAGAACTCATATCAAAAGACGAAAATATTTCCATGAAAACCCCCGATTCTTTAAGACCTGATTTCTTATTCTATTCTGCAGAATCACAGGGAATGGTTATCGTAGAGTTGAAAAATATTAGGGGGCCGACGAGAGAAGTTGGTACCGAGTTATCTGCTTATTCCTGCGAGGTGAGAAGTTATATCCCATATTTATCTGAAGGGGATCTTTTTCATGTGATAGTCTCTAATCATTGGCCGACCTTACTGAGGCATTATATTTTCCATGAAATATTTTGGAATCAAAAAAACATCATATGTCTTCAGCCAATAAATACAGATGATGGAATAAGGTTGAAAATTATAAGTATTGATTTAGTGTTAGAGGCAAATGTTGGTTTTAGTATTTCGGAAAAACATTTAGCTGGTTATCAACTGTGTTTGTATGATAAACATTCATACGATCGTAATGCTGATAAAAATCGATTAGATGTTCATATTGAACAAATGAAAACCGCAATACATGTAATGTCCTCTGAAGGTCATAGACAAAGATCAAGTGGTTTTGCTTTTCTTTGGAAAGACTATCTAGAAATTAGTATAGCCCCATATAGTATATCTATTTTTAACATGGCCCCGTTTAAATCTATTGAACGATTTTTGCATGAAGCTAATAGTATAAATGAGTTAACCAACATACAAATGCGTTTTCTAAAATTGACCCAATGGCATGCACCAACTGGTCATGGAGATGCATTGCAAAGTATTTCTGATGCAGGTAAACCTTTTTTAGAAAAATTTTGTTCTCCGCACTTAGAGGGATTTCATGAATGGGGGGACTATAAGCCGATGATGTTAAATAGAGCAAAACTTTTGTCTTTTCACTGTTGGGGTATTTTTGAAGAGATGAGAAATATCGTTTTAAAACAAGAATACGATGCGGGAAATTTAGATCTAAGAGTGGATGATCCTCAATTAGGATTAACAGTGATTAATCGCATTATAGATGATGAATATGAGTTTATAAGTGTCGGTGATCTAGATCTTGAGTCTGTTTAAAATATGTGCAGAGAAGCTAACACTTTTTAAGTGGTTAGGTTCTTCTTGGCGTTCAAAAACGTCAAACGAGTCAGACTCTCGGGAAATAAAAATTTTTCGACTCTCTTAGCCACCACCACCGAGGTTGGTGATTTAGACTATTTTCGGTGGTGAAGGGTAGAGCGTGATGCGTAACGTAATGATGATTTGTCATGTGTACTTATAAGTTTAGAACCATCTGAATTGCTTTGGGCAGAGGCGTGTTAGTGCAATAGCACTAACACTGTAGATTAGATAAAATATCTTGCAAACTTGAACGTTTATTTATTCTTTCAATTGTCTAATTTCCAAAAATACGTCACTCACAGAATCATATTTGACTTCATTGTCTTGTGTCTTACTAAATAAGGTTAAGATACTATTGATTTGCTGTAATAAATCAATGATTTTGGCTGCTCTATTGACGTGATCAGGTTTAGCTTGGGGCCACTCAATATAATTCATTTGATAGCCTCTAGTACTATGGGACAAGATCTTATTAAATATCTTATGAGTAACATCTGCTGTTGATTTAATGTCAATTAACTCTAATAGAGAAATCATAACCTTTGAATCAAAGGGCATATTTTCCTCAATACATAACTGAAAAATGAATGAATCGTTTGCGATATTATAAGTATTGTCCCAATTAAATGTTATACCACACTCTCTATACAACCACTCGCGTAGCTTGGACTGTATTGTTACACAATGTTGATGTATCGATGGTTCTTTTAATAAGTTTGGATCTAGAATGACTGAAGAGTGAATATGGCATAAAGCGATTTCCACAAAAACTCTTACTTCGGACAATAATTCATCTAAACCCTTGTCGATTTGCATTGGTGTAACACCGCTATACGGTGATTGTTCTGGCGATATATAACGTCGTTCAAAGTCTGGTAGTCTTTCATGTAATACGTTTAGAGCTTCTTCAGATTTAGTGAGTACTTCAATATTCAGTTTCTCTTTGATTGTTAAGACGTTGGATATCTTGGCCTTATTCCACATGTTGTACACAGTACTATGCATCACTCTTAATTCTTTATCAGAATGGCCACTAATTAGATCATCAATTTGTTGGCTAACTATTGAAATTAAAGGTGAAAAATCTGGTATGTATAATACTTTGCTCTCTTTTTTCTCAGAGATCAGATTAAAAAAATCTACGATGTTACGTTCATCTATTCTCTTGATATGGCGTCCAGTTTTTGGATCAACCAACTGTGTTCTAGCAATAAGTTCTTCTTTCACTTCTAATTCCTAATATTATATTTATGGGAATAATCCGACGTTAATCGGAAATTTCCTTATCCAACCTTGTTTATGTATGTTAGATAGAGTTATGTAAAAAACTAGGCTAAATAACGAATGAGCTTGAGTTTTATGTAGTAAAGTAGCGTAAATATGTTAGTTAATCGTTCACATTATACTAATTGATTTGTATGAAAAAACTAATTTATATCAAATGTTTAGAATGTTCCAAATATATTGCAATTACACTTCAATCTCGACTTAAACAGGAATGTAAATATTATTTTATGAAATGGTGAATAATTGTTGGTATTGTAAGGTCTTTTGAAACAATATCTTCTCGAAATAGCAAAAATGGTCATGACTCCAACCTGTTGATCAATAGTAAAACTCTCGTTCGATAAAGGCACCGATGACCTTATCGTGCATTTCTTCTGATCTGGAGAAGCTGATAGTTTTTCGAACTAGTCGTTTCAAGCGAGTTATTAGGGGGTGATTGGTTCGTTCAATCCTTTGCGTGTACCGCTTACCTATGTTGTGCTTCTCTCTTGGCGAGAGTTTTTTAAAGTGCGTAAAATAGTGTTGTAAGCTCCTTTCAGTATACGCCCAGTATCTCTTACGCCAGAGCTATTCATTGCCATTTCAACAATATTATCTTTAACGTCAGGTTAAGCATAGTCGAGCTGAAAAGTACGTTTACAATTGAGGCACCGAAAACGTTGATAGCCAGCAGCACCCTTACCATACTTTCGAACAGCATTATGCTGACTGCAAAAATACAAACTCTATTTAATAACAGAAACATTATTATTCACAATAATTGAATGTAGATGAAAATTTTATTGTGGTTTGAAATTAATATATTTGATACGAGAGAGGCAATTTTATTAGAAGACGTCGATATAATTGTATATACAGTATCAAATTCAGGATCATGGAAATCATGTGGAGTGGTGGCATTCAGTTGTTTGAGGGCACTTCAATCTATACTAATTTATTTGAATTAATAACGAACTTTGTCCTTGAAGCGTCCTAGATATCAAATGAACTCGTTTAACTAATATATATCAAATAGTTACAAGATACGTATTAGAGTCAATCCAGTATAAGTTTAGCTCATTGGCCTTTTCATTATTTTTCTATCATTGCGGAGTTAATGAAACTGCTAGTTATCTCCTAATATAAAGGTGGCATCCATGCCATTCTTACTTGAGCTAATTAGATTTGAATGCTTTTAATCTGAAAGTTAGCCATCTCAAGCTGAGTGAAATACAATGTAAACCCGTTGAATAAACCAAAATGAAGCCATAATTCCCATGATATATAACGGTGCTTGTTGAAATATCCGTTGCTGGAAAAACGCAATTTTAGAGCAAATTTTTAATATCGTTAATAATATACTTAGAAAGATAAGCTGTCCGAGTTCAACGCCAACATTAAAACATGCCAGAGCTAAAGGAATACTGGTTTGTTGCAGTCCCGCAGCTTTTAATGCGCTTGCAAAGCCTAAACCGTGTAATAGTCCAAATGAAAACGAGATCAGCCACGGGAATCGTCGGCTCAATGTTGGTTGATCTTTATTGTTAGGCCGTGTTAACTCATAGCATAAAAATAAGATACTCAACGCAATACAGGCTTCGACGGGTGGCTCGGGTATCTGAATTAAATTAAGTGCCGATAAACTTAACGTAATACTGTGTGCCAATGTAAAACACGTAATAGCTTTTAAAAAGGTACGAAAATCACGAGTAAATAGCAGTAGACCAGCGACGAACATAAGGTGGTCGATGCCAGTTAAAATATGCGTTATGCCTAAGGTTACAAATAGCTTTATAGTCGACCAAGTGCTTACTTTGCCCGCTAATAATAAATGACTATGGCCTTTATAAAGTACTAGGGTGTTTATTTGGCCGTGTTGGCTGGTGGTTTGCGTTAAGAGCTGAATATTGTTTAACCCTTGGAATGTAATCATTGGGGCGGTGCTTGTGATTGGAAATACCAATAAATAACGTTGTAGATCCATTCCAAAACCATCAAGACTATTTTGGGTGCTTAGTAAATGAATTTTACCACCATCGGTAAGTACTGGAGTAATTTTGGTGTGTTCTCCAGCCACTACGGGTAGTTTTAGGGTTAATTCATATTGATGGTTATTTATTTGGCTTATTAAGCCTACCGCTGGCTGATAAGGATGAGCCACTACTTGTGGGCTCCACACCAAATTCAATGTCATATATAAAACCGCACATAGAGCAGTGTAAAAGTTATGCTTATACATTTTTAAGTAAGGTCTTTGTTGTGACTACGATGCCAGAGTTAGCGGGAAGTTCAATACGGTATTTGTTTATCACGTTGGCTATTTTTGTATGAATAACAGCATTGGTATAGTCATTTGTTAACATTGATTTTGCATCTTCAAAGCTTAGAATTCCCGCTTTTTTGTATTGAATTAATTTAACGGTAATCGGGCCAAATGGAGTATTGATTGGCTTAGACCATGTTTTAGGCGTGATAGTATTTAAAGTTGTCACTATCGATGAACCTAGTTTAGATAATAGATCTTGCTTGGTGATACGACTTAAGCATTGTTGAGATGCGGGCACTTGTTTTGAATGTACTTGCTCTTGAGGTGATAGGAAGTGATAGCAAAGCGAATACATATCTGGATAACGGTAGTTTTGACGATGTGCAACATAATAGCGGTGTAATAACGTGGTATTCGCCGCATTTATTTTAGCTATTTGGGTTGTATAAGAGATGAAACGTTGCATTAACATCGCGTTAAGGTTGGGATCGCCTTTTTCTAAGCCAAGCTTAAGTGCTTCTTGAGAAAGTATTTGTTGCAAAACAGCTTGGTTTATATCGCTATTTAACATTACATGGGAAGGTGGGGTACCAAAATATTTTATGTCATCACGTTTTTGTTGGGTGATTTGAGATGGTGTGATTATCACTTCATTAGTAGAAGAAGTGCTTGAATGATAGAACGAATAGCAAATAAACAGGATCGCACCAGCTATTAGGAAGTGTGAAAATGGATCTTTAATGAATTTTTTAAGCCAAAACAAAGCGATGTTTAACATGTTACGGAGTCTTTTTAAGTAAAATACCCTATAAGCATACATAGACAATCTGTATGATTAATGAATACGATTGTTTTTCATTATCAACGGTAATTGTATTTTTTATTATATAAAGCTATTGAATGCTCTTTCATATATTAATGATAACAACTCGTGTGGTTATGGATTCAATTAAAGATGATCGAGCATAAGCCCTTTGATGTATTTAGTCTTTAAAACTATACATAGATCGAATATTAACAAATTGCCTCATGTGTAGGGCTGGTTTATTGCTCTTATAAAAAAGTGATATGATATAGTTCGATATGCAATTGGTTTCAATTATTAATTCTAGGTGCATATATGGACTTTATCGATCATTTACAGAATTTATCAAAAAAAATATCGCAGATAGGTTCTACATTAGAGACAGAAGAAGCAACAAAGAATGCTCTTATTATGCCATTCTTACATACAGTATTGGGTTATGATGTTTTTGACCCAACAGAAGTTGTTCCTGAATTTAATGCAGATACTGGTACTAAAAAAGGAGAGAAAGTTGATTATGCTCTTCTTAAAGATGGTGATGTTCAAATACTCATTGAATGTAAAAAGTTCGGTGAAAAATTATCAACTAAACATGCAAGCCAGCTTTTTCGCTATTTTTCAGTTACTAATGCTCGTATTGCTATTCTTACAAATGGTGAAATTTATGAGTTTTATACAGACTTAGATGCACCAAATAAAATGGATGAAAAGCCATTTTTGATATTGAATATGTTGGATTTAGATGAGCATATTGTTCCTGAAGTAAAGAAACTGACTAAGTCTTCATTTGATGTGGATTCAGTTGTTGATGCCGCTGGAGAGCTTAAATATCTAAATCAGATTAAAGGTGTGTTGAAAGAACAGTTTAATGCTCCAGAAGAGGAGTTTGTTAAGTTCTTTACATCTCGAGTATATGAAGGGGTTCAAACTGCGAAAGTTAAGGCTCAATTCTTAGATATTACAACAAAAGCTTTAAAGCAATTTTTAAATGACAGTATTAATAATCGTTTGAAGTCTGCAATTGGAACTAATGATGAGATTTCAATGAAGGCACAGTCAATATCTGAGTCTGTAGCTGAAATCGAGTTAGAAGTAGAAGAAAAATCAAAAGTTGATACAACTCAAGATGAGTTAGATGGCTTTAATATTATCAAAGCAATTTTACGCTCAAAATTTGAAGTATCACGAATTACTCATCGAGATACGCAAAGTTACTTTGGTGTGTTATTAGACGACAATAATAGAAAACCATTATGTAGATTACATTTTAATGCAAAACAAAAATATCTAGGTGTTGTTGGTGAAGATAAGAAAGAAGTTCGACATCCAATTGAAGCATTAGATGATATTTTTATGCATAGCGATTTATTGTTAGAAGCTGCATCTAAATTTGAATAGTATATAGAAGCCATCTTAATGATGGCTTTTAATCAATTTCTTTGGTGGATGTTATGTGAAGTATTTTTTATTTAACTATTTATACTCTAAATATTAAAATGTAAATTCTTACTTATAGAGTGTGAAAGTGATAGTTGTTTATTTTTTTTGTGATATATATGGAATAGAAAGATAAAGTTCAGTTATGAATTCCAATAAAAATATTATCAAAATAATAAAGGAACTGTCATGAAAGACTATTTTAATACTGCATATCCATCCATCGATCTTCTAAGAAAAAAAGCCAAATCACGGTTACCGAAGTTTGCGTTTGAATACGTAGATGGCGGTTGTAACAATGAAATTGGTTTAAGACGAAACACTGATGATATTCGTAAGCTTGAACTTATTCCTTATTATTTAAGAGATTATAAGGATGTGTCTTTAAAAACTACATTGTTTGGTGAAACGTATGATGCCCCATTTGGTGTAAGTCCTGTTGGGCTTCAAGGCTTAATTTGGCCGCAAGCACCTGAGATTTTAGCTAAAGCGGCTTTTGATCATAATGTACCGTTTGTATTGAGTACCGTTTCTACTGCGTCGATTGAAACTATTGCTGAAATCACTGAGGGTAAAATGTGGTTTCAACTTTATCACCCTGTTGATGATGCTATTACGGATGATTTACTTGCCCGTTGTAAGGCGGCAGGGGTTAAAACCTTAGTATTATTATCGGATGTTCCCACCTTTGCTTATCGTCCTAAAGAAATAAAAAATGGATTGGCGATGCCGCCAAAAATGACAGCAGAAAATATGCTGCAAATTATGCTTTCTCCTGAATGGGCATTGGAGACATTAGTTAAAGGTAAGCCGGAATTTAAATCGTTAACCAAATATATGTCTGGTTCAATGAATATGCACCACTTAGCGTTGTTTATGGATAAAACATTTAATGGACGTTTAAGTGAAGAGAAAGTACGTAAGTTACGTGATAAGTGGGACGGTAACTTAGTGCTAAAAGGGTTATCTACTGTTGAAGATGCGAAAAAAGCGATTGAAATCGGTCTTGATGGGATCATCGTTTCAAACCACGGTGGGCGTCAATTGGATGCGGGTCCATCAACCATTAGTAAAGGTATTGAAATTCTTAATGCTTGTAAAGGCCAAACAACTATTATGATGGATAGTGGTATTAGAGAAGGTTCTGATATTGCTTGTACGCTGGCTGCGGGTATGGACTTTACATTTATGGGTCGTAGTTTTATGTACAGTGTGGGTGCTCTTGGTCAAAATGGGGGCTATCACGCAATGAATATGTTGAAAAAACAACTTCAGCAAGTCATGGAACAAGTGTGTTGTGAAAAACCACAAGATTTGCCGAATCATCTGGCTCAAATTAAAAATCTTTGGTAATTAACTGTTTATTGATATTACAAATAAGCATGATAAGAAGGTGTACTGAGTGCACCTTTTTTATTGGTTAATGATGAAACGGTTAAATTCTATTTTTATCTTTAAATGAAATATTTGTACACTGCACCATTGCGTGATGTTCTTGCTGATGTTGGTGTAACAGAAGATATGGCACACTATAAAGTGCAACGTCGCTGTAAAAAATCACAGGGTGACGGCAGTATTTTATGTGACGTTTAAAACGACACTAAAGTAGTTGTTAACTACTGCTTGAATATAATCAGCATCTTTAAATTGTGAAATAAGCATAGAACCTTCTAATGACACAAAATAAAGGCGTGCGGCATCTGTGGCAATTAATTGTGATGGAAATTCACCGTTGTTAATACCTGCTGTTATTACTTGTTCTATCCATTGCTCATTAAAGGTAACGAATCGATCAAGCTGAATTTCTAAGCTATTAGTGAGAGAATAAAAATCCGATGCATACATACCACATAAACAAAGTTTATCTTTATCACGCACTGTAATAAAAATATTAGCTAACGCTTTTAATTTATCGGCAGCGGTTACATGTTGTTGTTCGATGGTTATTAACGCCGTTTTATACCGTGTAAGGTAACGTTCAAATACAACGATGGCTAAATCTTGTTTAGTTTTATAATGATAATGAATGCTGGCTGTTTTTATACCCAGTTCATCTTGAATATCACGAAAACTAAACCCGTTAAAACCACGACATTGAATGTATTTTTCGGCAATATCAGCAATTTTTGCTGCTGTAGGATTAATGTCTTTCATCATTGATATTCACATTACTAAGAAGATCAATAATCTATCATTTAGAATTAAAGATCACAATTTTTTCTACCTATGAGTAGAAAGGTAATGGCGACGTATTCATCGCCATTATTCAATAAGAAATGACTGTTATTGTTTCTGTGTATTAATTGCGTCCCGCCATCACGCCGCCATCGACGTCAAGCACCGTACCTGTGATCCATTTTGCTTTATCTGATAATAAAAACTCAATCGCATCTGCAATATCGGTGGTTGAGCCGATGCGTCCAATAGGGTGAAAATCATTAAATCCTTGTAGAGCGGTTTCAATTTCATCTTCAGCAATGAATGACTTATAGATAGTTGACAGTACAACCGCAGGGGCGACAGCATTAGCACGAATATTGTAATCTGCTAATTCCATCGCTAAATTGCGGGTGAACGCATGTAAGGCTGCTTTTTGCATTGAATAAGCCGATGATGGGGTTGCTTTAATTGCTTGATGTGCCCACATTGAACCAATATTTACGATTGAACCACCACCATGTTGTTGCATGTTTTTTGCAACGGCTTGAGTAATGAAGAAAAATGCTTTGTTGATATCTAATTGAAGATTGTAATCTTTTTCAGTATGTTCTAGAAAACTTACCGGTTTAAAAAAACCAGCAGCGTTAACTAGATAGCCAATATGGCGGTTTTCGTTTTCAAGTTGACCAATAAAAGTATTCACGTCTGCAGGGTTATATAAATCAACTTGTGCTGTTTCAACAATGCCGCCTGTACGTTGTTCTAAATCGGCTTTTGCAGTGGCTAGGTTTTCTGCATTGTGAGATAAAATCATAACAGGAATCCCTGCGGTTAATAAGCGTTCTGCGGTTGCTTTACCCATACCTGATGAACCGCCAACGATGAGTGCAATTGATGATGTAGTAAACATAATGTATCCCTTTATTATTTGACTACCTACTAGTTGGTAGGTGTGTGGCTAAAAAAAGAAGCGAGCATCTAAGTTAAATAGTTTGTGCTTCGCTTCATTGGTTTTAAATATAAGGTGATTTGTTTTTAACGTCAAATCATTTATCTACCTATCAGATGGTAGGTTTGTTATCATTTTGATTTTTAAAGAATTAAAATTATTACCTTTTGGCGCAACTGTTTTGTATTTTCGACTAAGATCACACTGCTATAAAGTGACTATGTATGCTCACATCCAATATGTATAACTCAAATAAGAGTGAAAAGGCATCGTATTTAAATTGGGCTTGCTCTGTTTCTTGAGATGTTAAGGTAAGTTATTAATGGTTTTATGCTAGATCATTGGCACTAACCGAAAGCTAGTGCCAATAGTATTAAGACTCTTTAGTTTATTGAAACACTGGTAATAATTTTTTGAGCGATATATTTGTGCATCGCTGTGGTTGGGTGGGTAACACCCCAGAAGACATATTTATCTGAACCGTGTTGTGCGCAATCATTGGTTAAACTATGGCTGATGAGATAATCCTTTGATGAACTACGATTGATATCCATACAAGCATCTTTTGCATTCACAAAACCATATTTTTGAGGTTCAGACGTGACGTTTTCAAATATCTGATATGCATCGACAAATGTAATATTGATGCCTTTTTGTTTATAATAAGCCGCCTGTTCTTTTATGAAAAGATTGAATTGTTTAATTTGCTGACTGACTAAAGCAACTTTATCTGCGGTGGCGTATTTAAATTGAGGTGCTTTACTCGCATCTGGTAACGTCATTAGTAAAATGTTTTTGGCACCCGCATCGGTTAAACGAATCAACGCTGTACTGTAATCACTTTTTACTTCAGTCACATTACGGTCGTAATTCATAAAATCATTAAGACCAAACTCTAGAGTAAATAACGTATTTTCAATGTGATAATTTTTTGCAGATTTCATGTATGTGTTGAACGATGAAATCTGATCATAAATACCAGTAAGAATGCCATATTCATTTACACCTGCAGCACCACCAACAGCCCAGTTATATAATGGCAGTTGTTTTGCGTTGGCAAGATATTCTGTCCAAACTAGACCATTACTGAAATGGCCTAGGAACCAGCTATTACTATTTGGAAATAGCCATTGTGATCCATTAAAAGTATTACCCGTATCTGAAAGACTATCACCAAAAGCAACAATTCTATTGATTGTATTAGCTTGATTCGCAGTATCATTAGTCCAGATTGTATGACTATAAGATGCCTTTATATCTGAAGCATAGAACGTAATGTCAGCATTTTTATTATCAGTATCGATAGATGCAGCACAGCGTTGTGCGATTGCTTTATTTGATACATCAGTATAGAACATATTCTTAAATGAAATAGACGACCACCAATAACCTGGTAGTTTATAATAACTATTATCATTATTTTTAGCCCATGCCCAATCCGTTGCGGGTTCATCATGGCTGACACTGGTGCGATACCAGCATTTTACATAGGTATAAGTATTGTTAGTATCGGGTGTGACATTTTGTTGTGATGGATGATTTTCAATATGTTGAACGTTATCAGAAGCAGTTGCAGCAAAAGGGGTTAGTAACGTTAATAGTAAATATGCCTTGTTCATGACAGTCCTTTATTTTAATAATTCTTTTTTAATTACAGTTGTTAATTACAGTGATAAATAACATCCACAGACAATGTCAGTGGTTGCATTGTTTTGCTACATTAATAGAGCCAGCAATAAGAGTCATGTTTTATATTCCACAATGGGATATTCTTCTAATAAATTGATTAATTAGACTATTTTGGTTTTGATATTCAAGCATATCGTATCTTTATTCAATCAACTGTAAATTGACGTTATTCTTTATGTGAATAAATGAAGGTATGGTTTGCGGTTAAGGCGCTAAGAAAAGTGGTTGTGAGCGATGTTTTACCATGATGGCTAAGTTATCATGGAAAATAACTAATATGCTGAAATATATTATTAAACAGTGATGATATTGTTAATTTTATGCGGAGTAATTGGGTCAGTCACGATGGGGATATGACAATTCTGTTTTATGTTATAATACCGTCAGTGTTTCCAATTAGATAAATGAACTATGCTTGGCTATTACCTTCATACAAAAAATGCGCAACAGGCATTAGATGCCATCAAGCAAGGACTTTCTAGCGTCCGAATATCGACAGATCTTAATCTCACAGAGCAAGACTTTATCGTAAATGATCAAGGTTTAATTCTTGATGAAGAGAATCATCTTTCTATTGCTGATCTGAAAAAAATCGTTAAAAAAACGCAAAGAATTTATCTTTGTAATGATGGCGAGATGGATCCGTTAGAAGATCGCAGTGTAGGTTATTACAAATTAGCACCAACAGAGGGTGCGCCACTGCTTGAGATCAGTGGTGTTAAAATGCACATTTCAAAAGGCACTGATCCTTTTAAAAGTGCGTCAGAAATGGCCAAACAAGCAGTTCGCTGTGGTGACAATGTTCTCGATTGTTGTAGTGGTTTAGGTTATGCCGCGATTGCTGCTCACCGTTTAGGTGCTAAAAAAGTATTAACGATTGAATTAAGTGAATCGGTAATGGGTTTACGTGCACAGAATCCTTGGTCCAGTGATTTGAATAATGATGGGATTGAACAACGTCAGGGCAGTAGCTTTGAGTTGATAGAGACAATGCCTTCGATGTCTTTTGATGCTGTTATTCACGATCCACCACGTTTTTCTCTTGCTGGTGAACTGTATAGCGAAGAGTTTTATAGTGAGATTTACCGCGTGTTACGTCAAGATGGACGTCTTTTTCATTATACGGGTAATCCGCATATCATGAAAAAAGGCAGCGGTTTTGTTGATGGGGTTATCCGTCGATTAAAAGCGGCTGGTTTTAAAAATATACAGAAGATTGATCACTTAATGGGTGTGAGTGCCCAAAAGTAATGCGATAGAGTAGGAGCCGAAAATAATTATGCGCAGTTGCGAGTAATTGTCACGGCTCCTTTTTTATTGGTGCTTAATCACGATTATTTGTTTTTGTTTTTCTTTATAACATGATGCGCTTTATTGCCAGGATGATGAAATTTTGAATTGATCACTCTATTGTCAATAACGGTTGGTATTTCTATTTTTTGGCTGATCTTTTTGTTATTTGGGTTATGGAATTTTGAATTTATAACGTCAGTACTAGAGAAAGCAGATGTTGAAACAAATAATAAACAGAAAATAAAAGAAAGTTTCATATGAATTGTCCTTTTTTCATGTGCATACTTATAATTCTATATGTTATAGCTATATTAAATTATAGCTGTTATACATGTATGCGAATAAACTTACATTTATCCTTATGCCATTATAATGATTATTATCAAAGACAATTATTATTGATATGTGACCGACGTCAAACGTGAAATTATTTAAAATATGACATTATGGAAAGAGGCTAGATGGCCATTATGTTTTTATAATGGCTATCTCATTAAAATAACTACTTATTATCATTAAGAATAATATTGAGATACATTTCTTTTGCCATCGGAATTAAATTGGTGTTTTTTGTTATTTGTAACGATGCAAGTAGGCCATTAAAGATTAATTCTGCTTGCTGTGATTTAAGTTCAGCATTATTAATATTATTTTCAATTAACAACGCTTTAATCATATCGACACGCATATTCTTATAGCCACTGCATATATCTGCAATACCATCGTCAGTATGGTTAAATTCACTATAGGCTAATTGAAAATAACACCCATTAAATAAATCATCTTTTACTAATGCGACTAAGAGATCAAACCGTTCTGATAGCTTTTGTTCGAGTGTTAGCGATGGGTCAGAAAACGTAAGATCGAGGTGATTCAAGGCGCGTTCACTGAATAAAATAAGCGCTTCTTTTATAAGATTTTCTTTTGAAATGAAATATTTATATATGGTTGCTTTTGATACTCCTGTTGCAGTCGTAATCGTATCCATGCTGGTGCCATGGAAGCCATATTGCGCACATAAAGTGATTGTTTTATTAATAATATTCAATCGCTTTTCTTGTTGTTTATTCATGAATCTTACCTCTTTTGTCATTCCCTTGATCATAACAAAATAAACTGTTTAGTTCAAAACTCTTGACAGATAAACGCTCACACACTAGATTGAACTGAACAGTTTAGTTTAACTTAGTTAGGTAGGATCAATATGGAAAGTTTAAGAACAAATACAGTAGCACCACCAGCAACAACGGTAGGGTATAAATTAGGTGTTTTCGGCGTTGTGTTAGTTTTATTGTGGATTGGTATTTTTAAATTTACGCCAACGGAAGCGGCAGCAATTGAACCGCTTATTAAAAATCATCCCTTAATGGGGTGGACATACCATTTCTTCTCAGTCCAAACCGTGTCTAATCTGGTTGGTTTAAGTGAGATAGTGGTGGCCATTGGGCTTATTTATGGTTTCTTTAATCCTAGAGTAGGTTATTTTTCTGGTCTTATCGCTAGTGCTATTTTTATCATGACACTTAGTTTCTTATTTACGACACCTAATACTTGGAAAATAGTTGATAGTGTTCCTGTAGCGAACTTCTTTTTAGTTAAAGACATTCTATTTCTAGCAATTGCAATAATGGTTGTTGAACACAATAAAAAACTATTATCAGCGGCAAATAAACAATTATAAAACTCAACTCATTCTATAATATATAGCGATGCTCTTTGAACATAAAGAGGGTCGCTGTTATATGCTAGTTGAGACTTTAGGGGTAATATATTGTCACTTAATTAGTTTACATATAATCGGAGTAATAATAGTAATGGCATTACCGATAAAATTTATTGCAACAGATATGGACGGTACTTTACTGAATGATGTAAATGAGCTTCCGCATGATTTTTTAGACGTATTTAATGCGTTAGATGCCAAAGACATTTTATTTGCTGCCGCGTCTGGTCGACAATATTTCACGTTATTAAAAATGTTTGAATCCATAAAAGATAAGATACTTTTTATTGCCGAGAATGGCACTTTAGTGATGTATCAAGGTAAAGAACTTTACAGTGCAACCATTCCTAAAATTGAAACGGATACTATTATTAATACCGTCCGCAATATTGAACATACGCACATTGTTTTATGTGGCAAAAAATCAGCTTACACAGAGACTAAGGATAAACAGGCTCAGCAAGAAATCATGAAATATTGTCATCACATTATGTTTGTTGATGACTTATTAGATGTCGATGATGAGGTGATTAAAATATCAGTATTAAACTTTAACGGTACTGAAGAACATGTTTATCCATTCGTCACTCCTTTATTTTCTGATACCCATCAAGTTGTTGTTAGTGGTAAAACATGGCTAGATTTTATGGATAAACAAGCATCTAAAGGGCAGGCGATTAAGGCTATGCGTGATCAATTTGGATTTACATTTGAAAATAGTATGAGTTTTGGTGACTTCTTCAATGATGTTGAAATGCTTAATGAAACCTATTTTAGTTACGCAATGAGTAATGCCCATCCTGATATTAAAACATTAGCTCGGTTTATTGCGCCAAGTAATAATGAGCAAGGCGTTGTTACTGTAATTAAACAGCAGGTATTACAGTGTCACGAATGATGGGTAATAGATGCTCTTTTTACGCTTAAGTGAGGCGATAAATTCCATTGACAAATATTGGTAATGAATTACATTCTTATTTGGGTTGTTGATACGTTGCATAACCAAGGCGCATTTTATGAATACAGATGAACTATTTCCTTTATATGTCATTATTTCTGTCGTTGTTTTTTTATTCTTTATGTTCTTTTTATTTATACAGTTATACCTAAAAGCAAAAAAAGAAAATATTGGGGGTTGCTGTAACGCAGACGTAAAATCATCATCAAAGAAAAAAAGGAGCAATCATCATTAATTGTTCCGTTGAAAGAACACCATTATGCAATGTGATGGTGTTTTTTGTATTGAAAGATAAATAGATAATATGATGTGTTCGTTTTACTATAAATTTTGAGCATATTATTTAATGTAGATCAGCTTTTATCGCTCAAGTCATTGGCTTTTTGATTAAAATTAACCTCATTAACAGGTAGAATATTCAATATTAATAATAAAATGTTGGAATAATTACTGTTTATGACATCTTCAATCAAATTTATCGCAACAGACATGGATGGCACGTTACTGAGTGATGATAAGGTACTTCCTGCTGATTTTTACGAAGTATTTAATCAATTGGATGCTAAAAATATTCTGTTTGCTGCGGCGTCTGGCCGACAGTATCAGAGTTTAGCGAATACGTTTGAGCCAATTAAAGACAAGATGTTATTTATTGCTGAAAACGGTACATTAGTGATGCACCAAGGCAAAGAGCTTTACAGTTCAACCATTCCTACTCCTGAAATTCATGCCATTATTACTAGTATTAAAATGATTGATAATACCTTCATTGTTCTCTGTGGTAAAAATTCTGCTTATACTGAAACAACAGACGAACACGCGCTAGAAGAAATTAAAAAATATTACCATAATCTTGAATTCGTTAATGATTTACTGGCTGTTAACGATGAATTTATTAAGATTGCGGTACTTAACTTTAATGGTACCGAGGCGCTGGTATATCCCATTATTGCGCCATTATATTCTCAAACTCATCAAGTAGTGATCAGTGCTAAAGTATGGCTTGATGTGATGCATAAAACCGCCTCTAAAGGTGCTGCGATTAAAGAATTACAACGTATTTTTGATTTTACGTTTGAAGAAAGCATGAGCTTTGGTGATTTCTTAAATGATGTTGAAATGCTAAAAGAAACCTATTTTAGTTATGCAATGGACAATGCTCATCCTGAAATTAAACAACTAGCGCGCTTTCATGCACCGAGCAACAATGACCAAGGTGTAATGACAGTGATTAAAGAGAAAGTATTAAACTAAATATTGGGACAGAGTATTGATTTTATTTAGATATTAACAAATTATTCAAACTGTTTTGATGATGATGTTTTTAAATATAATGAAGCAATACAGTGAGTTGTATTTGTATACTTAAATAAAGGGAAAGGAATGTCACCTCAACGCATATTTGCCAGTGTTGCACTTGTTATTGCTTTAGGATCGCTAGAAAAAAGTATTGTTACTACACCATTATCTCTTATTGGTCAGGATCTCAATGCAGGACAGGCATTAACTTGGGTCGTAACGGCTTATTTATTAGCAGCAACCGCTGTTCTTCCTGTTTACGGTAAATTGAGTGATATTTTCGGCCGTGTAAAGATGCTCAATGTGAGTATTGTCTTATTCATGTTAGGGTCTATCGCATGTGGATTATCTGACACGTTAGGCCAATTAATTGCAAGTCGTGTTTTGCAAGGACTGGGTGGCGGAGGCTTAATTGCATTAGCCTTTACGGTGATTGCAGACAGTATTCCTGCTCGTATTGTCGGTAAATATCAAGGTTATATTTCGATTGTTTATGCGGTATCCAGTATTGCAGGGCCATTACTGGGTGGTTTTTTTGCAGAACATCTTAATTGGCGCTGGATCTTTTGGATCAATTTACCATTAGGTTTACTGGCTTTATTGATGGTTAATCGTACTTTATCTCATTTAAGTAAAGGTCGAAAATCGCCATTTGACTGGAAAGGGGCGGCACTGCTTATCAGTGTGACGACACTGGTGTTATTACTGTTATCTCCTGAATCTCAACTTCCAATAGGTTGGGTGTCAGGTGCGTTATTGTTATCGTTAATACTGCTTTATATTGTGGAAAAATTTGCGAAAGATCCAATCCTTCCTGCTCGTTTAGCGCGTTTGCCTGGTTACTTAGTTAGCGTGAGTTTAATTTTATGTTCACAGTTACTGATGTTTGCCGTGTTGGTTTATTTTCCTTTACAGCTTCAATGGCAAAAAGGATTAACCGCATCAGAGAGTGGATTATTTATGATGATCTTCATGTTTAGTATTACAACCGGCGCATTTATTGGCGGTAAGTTAATCGCACGTTGGGGTAATTATAAAATTTTCGTCATGCTTGGATTTTTAATGACTGCCTTGGCTTTATGGCAATTACATTTTGATTTTGAAGTGAAATTAGCACTTATTTTTGCCGGTCTTGGATTGGGTTTTACATTGCCAGCTTTAAGTGTGGTGGTACAAAATGTATTACCACCGCGAGATCGTGGTATTGGTATGTCATTATTTAATTTTGGACGTGAGTTAGGCGGTGCTATTGGTGTTGCTGTTTGTTCTGCGGTTTTCCATTTCCAATTGCCTGATAATGTGTTGGCGAGTAGTGAAAATGGTTTAGCGGGGGTTGATTCTCGTCTGTTAGAGTCTGGGTTTACTTCAACTTATCTTATGATGGCAGTCGTCGCTGTCGTTGCCTTGATTTTGGCTGTGTTTGCCTTAAAGAAACGCCCATTATCAGATGAAGTTGAGATAGATTCATAGATAAATCCATTGTGGAATAATGTGATACAAAGACTGAGGGTAATATCTAAATAAAGCGGGTTAATCACAGTATTATTATTCAGAGGCGAATGTTGCCAACTGAAAGTGATACAAATCTAACTATTGGGATTATTGAGTATCTCCTACAATTTGATAGGAGTAATGTCTTTATTCAAGAATACTACTATTCAGAGGTGATTATGAGTTTGTTTTATGTTGATAAAAATGCGCAAGATAACGGCGATCATGAAATTCATACAGCAACATGTAGCCACAGCCCAGGTTCAAAAAATTGTGATGCGCTTGGTTATCATACTGCCTGTAGTACTGCATTAGAGGCAGCTAAAAAGATATATCCTCAATCAAATGGTTGCTATTACTGCTCATATTCCAGTTATACATCTGAAAGTAAGTAAAATATTACTAGTGACGTAATAATACTGATTATTACGTCATTATTTTTTTGCCTGTAATTTCCTCCCTGTATTTCATCTTTGAACCTTATAGCAGTAAATTAATTGTTGATATTGGCACGTTATAATCACAATCTAGTGTAGTATTCACGTCATAGAAAGCGTTAGTGTCAAAGGGTTAAAATGGAAATCGATTATAAAGTTAATCATCCGATTACAGTAAATCAATACATTGAATTAATGAACAAAACAGCACTAAATGAATGTCGATCAATTGATGATGAAGCGATTGTCCAAGGCATATTAAACAACAGTAATTTAATTGTAACGGCATGGGTTGATGAGCAGCTTGTTGGTTTGGCGCGTGCAATGACAGATTTTTATGATTGTTGTTATTTATCTGATCTTGTGGTTGATGAAAGTGTTCAATCGATGGGCATTGGTAAATACCTTATTTTAGTGGCTGCAGAATCTGTGGCTGAGCGTTGTAAAATAGTTTCATTATCCGGCCTAAAAGCAGCAGGCTATTATTCTAAAATTGGTTTTAAAGAACAGAATAGTGCGTGGGTATTAACGGATATTAGTGAGTTAGTCCTGCCTTAATATAATGGTTATATTGCTTGTTATGAGTAGTACGTTATATAAAGTCATAATTACAGTGTAATAAGAAGATCTGATTATTGTCTTGTCTATCTATTGACCATGTTAGTAGATCAATGCAAAAAAATAGAGATTGGACTATCATATTACTTGCTATAAATCTGTATCTTGGTGTAATTTCTCACCACTATTTATTTTTGGAATAATGATCATGCCAAAGGCTAGTGATATTAAAAAATTTGCTGCTATTGAACTTAACGGTAAAGTAGCTTTAGTTAAAGAAATTACTAAGCTAACGCCTAGTGGTCGTGCAGGCGCAAGTCTTTACCGTATGCGTATTTATGATGTTGCAACGGGCTCAAAATCAGACGTTAGCTTTAAAGCTGATGAAATGATTACATTGGCAGATTTCCGTCGTCAAAAAGCATCTTTCTCATACATCGATGGTGAAGAATATGTGTTTATGGATGATGAAGACTACACTCCATACACTTTCACTAAAGAAGCAATTGCAGAAGAATTACTGTTCATCACTGAAGATACTAAAGGTATTGAAGTATTGACTGTAGACGGTGCACCTGTTGCACTAGAACTACCAGCAACAGTAGAACTAACAATTGTAGAGACAGATCCGTCAATTAAAGGCGCATCTGCAAGTGCTCGTACTAAGCCTGCAACATTGTCTACAGGTCTTGTTGTTCAAGTTCCTGAGTACATTGCAAATGGTGAAAAAATTAAAATCAACACCGCTGAACACAAGTTCATGAGCCGTGCTGATAAATAATAATTAGTTATTATTGTTTTATAAAGCCAGTGTCGTTTATTCGACGCTGGCTTTTTTATACTCATCGTAAACATAATGCATAGGGAATAATGTGGTTCAGACAATAACGATTGGTGTTGCTAAAAAAGAAGATTTATACGCAGTGTATCAGTTAGAACAGCGGTTGTTTGGTGAGCATGGCTATCCTGATTTTTTTATTCGCCAAGCTTATGATTGTTGGTCCGCTGGATTATTAGTCGCTCGTGATCTCGATAATGTTGTTGGCTATGTGCTGTGTGCGCCTCAGTTTAATGATCTGTCATTAACAGCATCAGAAGGGTGGATATTGGCATTAGCAGTTGATACTAGCGTACAGGGACGCGGTGTGGGTAAAAAATTAATGCAAGAGGCCATGGCTACATTAGCTGGATGCAAAAAGCTCTGGTTAACGGTACACCCGAATAATCATGCTAAAAAGCTCTATCAACAGTTGGGTTTTAAGGACGTTGAACAAGAAAGTGATTATTTTGGTCTCGATCAACCACGCGTAAAAATGGTACACGCAGTGGTGTGATCTGCGGTTACATAAAGAATAGTTATAAAAAAAGGGTATCTAAGATACCCTTTACTTCTTTCAACTGTTCGTTGAAAAATTAAACGCGCTCAACGTTAGCAGCTTGAGGACCTTTTTGGCCTTGCTCAACGTCAAAAGAAACTTTTTGACCTTCAGCTAGAGATTTGAAGCCTTCACCAGTGATAGCACGGAAGTGAACGAATACGTCAGCGCCGCCATTGTCTTGAGTGATAAAACCGAAACCTTTCTCATCGTTGAACCACTTAACGATACCAGTTGCTTTAGACATGTTATGTCTCCTGAAAAAATAAATTAATAGCGTGCATTACGCTGTTTTACTTATGTACAAAAGAATAATGAACCGCTTCAGGACAACTGTGAACATTTGAACAGTGTATCGAAGTTTTCTCTTTCAATTTGTTGCATAAATAGGCCTTTAATAAAACCATGAGTATTAGGCCATTTTCACTTTAAAAGGGCAAGTTTCTCTTGTAAGAACAAACCAATAATGTGACCCCTTTAACAAAATAACATGTTGGAATGTTATGCTATTTCATGCTTATGGTGAGAAAGGTGGAAGTGGTCAAAAAAGGATAAGGTTTTTATGCTATATCAAATAGTATTAGTGTTTATTAAGCTTGCATTTATGCGGAGATCTATAACCAAAGAAGGTTTTTTTTATGCCTATTATAATGGCTGAAATAGAAAAAAGGGCCTAATGAGCCCTTTAATATTGTTACTGTTCAAGGTTACGTTATTAGACTCTTTCAACGTTTGCTGCTTGAAGACCTTTAGGACCTTGTTCTGTTTCGTAAGACACCTTCTGGCCTTCAGCTAAAGTTTTAAAGCCATCACCACTAATCGCACGGAAGTGTACAAATACATCAGCACCGCCGTCATCTTGAGTGATAAAACCAAACCCTTTTTCTTCGTTAAACCACTTAACGGTACCTGTTGCTTTTGACATGTTGTCTCCTGATCAATCTATTCATCACACGGTATAGCCAATATTTGATTACGGAGCGATTTGAGTGTTGAACTCTGTTGCTGATCATGAAGATGACAGCGAAGATATCCTTGTTCAGATTGCTTTAAATGTAAATAAGTACTGGTCTACTATGAAGATTAGGCGGTGATTGGTGATTTGCAAATCAAATTGATTATTTTTATGCAGAAAACATCATTAATTGTCGTGTCATCATTATTTCTTTGGTCTTTCATCTAAATGTCTTGTTTGTCAGTAATTATCTCAAATGTTTCTTGAACGAAATCAAAGCAAACTTAAATAAGAAAGGGCATAATTTAGCCAAGGAAATATCTTTGAGCGTATGTTAACGCATCACCTAGATGATAATCTGCGGGTATTACTTGAGTTTACAGCAGATTTTCTGTTATAACGATTTTAGAAAAAAACTGAGACTCGACGGTTATGTACTAGGAAGTGCATTTTTCCTAATTATTAGCATTAAATCAGTTTCACAAGGCTTTATTTTCAGACTAAGGACAAAACATGAACAACATCCTTGAACTTGTTCGTCAGACTCGCCGTAAAAATAAACTTAAACGCGAGATTCTAGATAACGATCGTAAAATTCGTGATAACCGTAAGCGTGTAGAATTACTAGAAAACATGCTGGATTATATCAAACCAGATATGAGTCACGATCAAATTTTAGAAATCATCGAAAACATGAAAGGTGATTACGAAGATCGTGTTGATGATCATATCATCATCAGTGCTGAGCTATCTAAAGAGCGTCGTGACGTTAGCAAAAACGTTAAAGACCTTAAAAAAGCAGAAATTACAGCACACAAACATAACTAATTTTATGTATGTAGGCTAATAAAGACCTGGGCTATTATGCTCAGGTTTTTTTTGCTTATTTTTTATGGCAATGTTTAGGTAAGAGTAAGCAAATAATGACAAGGCATAAAAAGAGCCCGAAACGATTCCTGTGTCGGGCTTAGGGGAATGGCTCACTAATGAGCCTTGCGCTAACTGGTTATGTCTGGAATTTGATTACACTATCAATATTAGTTTAGCTTTGACGATTTTCCAGTTTTTATGACAAGCTATTGCTTATTTCATCAATAAATTGGTGGTTAACTTTGGCGCATTGAATAAAATTAGATATCAAACAAGTTAGTATCGCGTACTAATTCGCGAGGTAAACCATTTTTAATTCGATTTCCAACCCATTTACCGATGCCAATAGGGTAATCACGGTAAGTGACAATAACTTCACCTTTACCGGTTAAGTCTTCAGGGCGAATATCTCGTCCCATAAACCACTCTTTAGCTTGTGCTGCGGTTAATGCGATAACAACGGACTCTTGACCTGTCGCCAGTGTCATGATCGCTTCATGCTGCCAGCGATAACCTTTCTTATGTTGTTCAGCAAGCTTAATACCGATACGTTGGAAACGAATTTCACCAATTAATGGTTTAATTTGTGACGGGAATAGCCACACTTCTTTATCACGTAGCCAAATATCACTGTTGGTTGATAACGTGATATTAAGATCGGTATTGAGTTGTTCAGCAATCAGTTGTTGTTCATCGGCTTTAACTTGAGTAAATGGGAATTTACCCATGCGCTTTTTAACTGGATCGGTATCAACGGAAGCATGTTTACGAATCCGTGCAACAAAGAAGCCTTCACTATCAAAAACCTGAGGATAAACGTGTAAGAAGCCTTCAGTCGTTAATGCTTTGGGTGCGCCTTCAAATAACCCCCCTAAAGATTCAAATTCAACGGCATCACCAAAGGTTTCTTTTAGGTAATGACAGACTTCTTGGTTTTCACGCTGGTTAAGGGTACAGGTTGAATACACCATAACGCCGCCAGGTTTTAGTGCTTGGAATGCACTAACAATTAATTTGCGTTGTACTGCGGCAATTTCATCGATGGACTCAAGGCTCCAGTTCGCCATAGCATCATCGTCTTTACGAATCGCGCCTTCACCAGAACACGGTGCGTCGAGTAAGATTGAGTCAAACGCTTCAGGTGCCCATGTACCAAAGACACAACCATCAAAGTGCGTTAAAGCCGCGTTATGGACGCCACAACGCTGTAGATTGGCGTGTAATACTTTAATGCGGCTTGCAGCAAGTTCATTTGCTACTAATGCGCCTTTGTTTTGCATCGCACAAGCAATTTGAGTTGTTTTAGAACCTGGTGCTGATGCCATATCGAGCACGCAATCAAGGGCGTTGTTGTTATCAAGTAAAGCGGTAACCGGCATCATTGAACTGGCTTCTTGAATGTAAAACAATCCAGCCATATGTTCAGCAGTGTTACCTAATGAAACGCTTTCTTCATCCTCACGTTTGATCCAAAAACCTGTATCACACCAAGGAACAGGGGTTAAGGTCCAATCTTTATCAGCAACGCGAGTAAGAAAGTCAGCTACAGTTATTTT
This sequence comes from Photobacterium sp. NCIMB 13483, assembly GCF_003025475.1. Classification (NCBI taxonomy): domain Bacteria; kingdom Pseudomonadati; phylum Pseudomonadota; class Gammaproteobacteria; order Vibrionales; family Vibrionaceae; genus Photobacterium; species Photobacterium sp. NCIMB 13483. The sequence goes on along the minus strand of NZ_PYLV01000004.1, from coordinate 181,127 downwards.
AAGTGTATTAACGCGAATGCTGCGACGTAGCGGCGTTTTACAACAGCTAATAAACTCATCAATACTCAGATTTTCTGGCATTGTATGCTTGATGAGATCAATAAAAGCGTCAGGAATATAGATATTAGGATGCAAGGTAGCACTCTCTGTCAAACTAGCAATGTCGGGATTCTATACTAAATAGGAACAAATATATATCAGCTATCAATGCTTCTAAGTTTGTTATAGATAAGGGCTGATTATCCGTTTTATATTGTGTACAAAAACCGTATTCATTTGCGTTAAGCGATCAAAAAAGGAGCATTAGATGCTCCTTTTATATAGGGTGTTTATGTGACTATTTAATAGGAATAGCGGTGCGCCAACTTACCCATTGTGGATTCACTTCTTTATTAAGTAAAAAGTGTTTACCTTGTTTTGCCTGTGGTGCCAATGGTTGTGTTGCAGGTGTTGCAAATGAAATCCCACCGCGTAGTAAGCTATCAAATGTTCCTGCTTTGACTTTAGCACCTGTAATACCTACATCAACATTTAATCCAGAAGCATTCCAGAAAACGCTGTTAGCACGAACAAGGTGACGATATTTTTGTTCAATTTGAACGGTAATTAATACCCGATCAGCCAATGTGCCTAAAGCAACATTAATGACTTGTCCAACTTGAATGTCACGGTAAAGTAGTGGTGTTCCTTCACTGACTGAGCCTCGTTGTTCACTTTCAAGAATAAAGGTTTTTCCTGCGTCAAATAATTCAGCAGAGCCTAATGTAAAACGATTAGCGCTGACACCATTACCCGGTTGCACTGCAATGTAGGAGCTTAATAATGAGTCTAAGTTTTCACTGCCACTTAAACTGATTTTTGGCTTCACAATCCAGAAGTAACTATCTTTACGCGCAATGATATTGGCATATTGAGGGAATAAGCGTGCTTCTACAGTGACATTATTATGGTTAAAGTTTGGCTTGATATTATCCACTTTACCAATGATGACACCTTGGTATTTGATCGCGGTTGATTTTGAAATCGAACGCGCATCATCAGCCGTTAAGGTGATCATTACACCAAAATGTTGAGCATCACTTAAACTTGAGTAAAGCTTATAATCATTACCTGAACGATTAACTACACCTTTAATTGAATCAAATGCAATGCCACCTTTTAATAGCGTTGAGAGTGGATCTGCTTTGATTTTAACGCCGTTAAGTCCGGCTTCAACTTCAACCCCTGAGCGGTTCCAAAAGACGGTATTACTGTCGATTAGATGGCGGTATTGCTTTTGTATATTGAGTTTAATTTCAACCCCTGAGGTTGTAAGTGAAAAACTGGTGATTTCACCTACATGTAAATTACGATAAAGCACGGGGCTACCTTCAGAGATAGGTGGCAAGTTTTTCGCTACAAGTGTTAGTGTTGTAAAGCCTTTTAATTTATCATCAGCAAGTTTAGCTAAGTGTCTATTTTTAAATAGCGAATATTGCTTTTTAATCCCCGGTTTGCCACTTGCAGTAAAGCTTATTGCACTGCTTATTAGTTGGTCTGCTGCGGGAATAGAAACATCGACACCTTTATTACTGATATTGGCTTCAATACCCCCATCAATAAAGAATCGACTGTGAGATCGAACTAAATGGGTATATTGCGGTTGAATTAATGCATCAAATCGAACCTGATCACCATCGAGTTTTACTGCTGTTATATGACCAACATTAATACCACGGAAACGCAGTGCTGTACCGGATTTTAAGCCATAGCTCTTGTCTGCAAAAAGAGAGAACACAGCAACACCGGGTTGTTGTTCTTCAAGTGCATTTTGGGTAATAGCGGTAAAGTGACGGGCTTTTTTACCTTCGCCGGGAATTAAGCGTAAATAGTTACCGCGTACAAGGTTACCAATATTTTTAACTCCAGAAAGTGAGACTTGTGCTTCTTCAAGTAATAATCGAGACCCACTATTGAGCAAATCACTCATGCTTGGCTCAATTGCAGCGTGAGCAATAATTTTATTGGTTTTATCATCTAACTTTAGATCGGAAATTTTACCAATTTGTAAGCCTCGATACATAATGGGCGCGCCTGAATTACTGACGTCATTGTTATCTGGCAATGTAATAGTGATCGCAATACCACGCCCAGCAGTATTAATGTCTGGATAGAGGTTAAATAAGTGTCCTTCATCAATCGGCTTACCAGCATCAGGTGAATCAAAGGCAATTGCTCCGGCAATGAGTGCTGATAGACTTTCAAATTGAACATCAACACCATTAAAACCAATATTGGCATTTACACCGCTAACATTCCAAAAGCGACTTTTATTGGTGACTAAGTTGGCATAACGAGGCTTGATAAGTGCGTCAATTAAGACTTCTTTTTTATTAGCACTAAGTGTGTAGTTATAAATTTCACCAACAGGGATCTTTTTATAAAAAATTTGGGAGCCAATACTTAAGGAACCTAAATTAGGGGCTTTTAATTGCAGGGTTAAACCATTGTGTGCAGGTAAGTTGGAGGGTTGATTTTCAAGTGCAGTAAACTTGGTCGCAAACTCACCAGTACCTGGTTGAAGGGCAATGTAGTTACCAGATACAAGCGCATCTAACCCGGAAATACCAGTAATGGATGCTTTGGGTTTCACTAACCAAAATTGAGTATGTGTGTGTAACGTTTTGACTGCTTCCGGATAAATATCAGCAGACACATAAATACTTTTAAGGTCTTTTGATAGTGTCACATCTCGAACGATACCGACTTCTAAGCCTTGATAACGAATTGTTGTACGGCCTGCAACTAAACCGACAGCATCATTAAAGTGAATTTGGATACGTTCGCCACCTTCATTAACTGCTTTATATAATAACCAGCCTGCGACAATAATGGCGAGAAGAGGTAATAACCATAGGGGAGATAAGCCGCGGTCACGACGAATATTAACCTTTTGGGGTTGTGTGTTATTTGCTTCGTTGTTCATATTTGTCCCAGATTAGACGAGAATCTAAGCTCTCTGCTGCTAACATTGTTAAAATAACGACCATGGCAAAAGCGATTGCTCCTGGTCCTGGCGTGAAATCAAGAATTTGTCCACGATCGATTAAAGCGACCATAATCGCGATAACAAAAAGATCCATGACTGACCATTTTCCAATCCAATGCACAATTCGAAAAATACGCATACGTTGTAGGCGGTGTCGATGCTGTTTAAATTGAATGCATAACAATATATATGCTAATCCAATAATTTTAGCGACGGGAACAACAATACTAGCCACAAATATAATGATGGCAATGCCTGTCATTCCTGTTTTAACGAGCCCAGCGACTCCTGAAAAAATAGTATCTTCAATACGCTTGCCATTATTCATAAAGATAGAAATAGGATAAAGGTTTGCGGGTAAAATGAAAATACTGGCGGTAATAAGGTAAGCCCATGTTTTTTGTAGCGACTTAGGAATTCGATGATGCAAGTGGCTATTACAACGGCGGCAATTGGGTAATGCTTCTTGAGTTAATTGACAGCAATGGCAAACAGTATCGAGCTTATCACTGATATGTTCATCTTCTGGCTGCCATGCATCCCAGTAACGACGAACACTAATTTTCGTTAGTAATACTGATAGTAAGATTTGCATACTGATTAAACAATATAACCCTACACCAACATAAATTTCAGCGACTTCTTGTACTTTAAAACATGAAATAGCCAAGCTGACTAAAAAGACTTCCAACATTGTCCATTGTTTTAAATGGGATAAAATCCATAACGATACTTTAAAAATACGAAAGTGTCGAAAGCGTAATGAGAACTGTGCACTCAAAACAGCGCTAATCAGTAATAATGGAGCAATGGCACTACAAAAAAGAATTAATATCGCAACCGAAGGAAACGTTGGTGCAAGGGCGAGTGTTCCAGATGCGAGTGTCGCTGGAATCATTTGACCAACAAGACGAATAGTAATTAGCGGTAAACTAATAGTGGGGATATAAATAATAAGACAAGCAACCGCAAGCGCTAATTCTGCATTAAAGTGTGCAATACCACCGCGATAGAGTCGAGTATGACAACGTGGGCAATAGGCACTGTGTCCTTGCGTTGCCGTTTCGGGCAGCACAAGTAAATCGCAGCCTGGGCAGCGTCGAGCCTTCGACATGGTGCGTTTCTTCCTTTTGTAATTAGGTGCACAAAAGCGCTCATTGAGTGACGAGTTATCCATTGTTTATATAAACGATGAATACTCTCAATGAGCGCCGATCGGTGACACTATATTATTTTGCGTTGACGCTGGCTACTGCTTCGTGAGAATCGATATGATGAGAAGGGACGTCAGCTGATTGAATTGACCCATAAAGTGTTTGATACAGTCCTTGTGTATTGACTAATTCTAAGTGTGTACCTGACTGGCTAACTAAACCATCTTCAAGTACATAAATAATGTCAGCTTGTTTTACTGCAGATAAACGATGAGCAACAATAAGCGTGGTTTTGTTTTTCAAAAAACCATTGAGTGCGGAATGTAGTGCTGCTTCTGTTGAGGTATCTAATGCTGATGTCGCTTCATCAAGAATAACAAACTCAGGATTGGTTAGCACCATACGCGCAATGGCTAATCGTTGACGCTGTCCACCTGATAAGCGAATACCTTGACGGCCAATTTCAGTCTCTAAACCGTGGGTTAAGCGTTCTGTTACATCAGCAAGTTGAGCGATATCTAACGCTTGCCATAATTGCTCATCACTAAATGATGCACCAAGGGTTAAGTTATGACGTAACGTTTCATTAAATAGTACGGGTTGTTGTAATACCACCGCCATTTTTTCACGTAGGGCTTCATAGCTAACCGCTTCAATAGGATGGTTGTTTATTAAAATATCACCACTGTTTTTTTGATAAATACCTAATAACAATTGAATTAATGTCGATTTACCGCCGCCAGAGGCACCCACTAAAGCCACACGTTTACCTGCTGGAATGTCAAGGTTTAAGCCGCAGAGCACTTCTTTGTCGTTATCATAAGAAAAATGTAAGTTACGAATTTTAATTGCGATAGTTTGATCATCATTAAAAGGATAAACCGTTGCTGGTGGACGGGTTTCTTCTTCCAGTGATAATAAACTATTAAGGCGTTGCATTGCCGCTGATGCGCCATACCAAGCAAATTGAATACCGAGCAATTCTTGAATTGGTCCTAACATAAACCATAGATAGCTAAAGACCGCTAACATTTCACCAATGGTTAAATTACTAAATAACACCATCAGCATAGCGGCAGCACGAAATATTTCAAATCCGATTAAGAATAAGAGAAAGGAAACACGACCAGCGGCTTCTGATTGCCATGCATATTTATCAGCGCTGTGGCGAATATCACTGGCATTACCTTTTAATTGATCTAAAAAATCACGTTCACGGTTAGATGCTCGTAATTGGTATAAGCCATCTAAAACTTCAATTAAACGATGTTGAAAGACTTCATAAGATTTGTTTTCTTTACTTTTTAAATTCTTAACACGACTTCCCATGAGCTTAGAGGCATAGACAACAATAGGGTTGATGATCAAAATAAAAAGTCCAAGCTTCCAATCTAACCATAAGAGAACGCCAGCAGTACCAACGACGGTTAATAGCCCAATAATAAAGCGGCTTAGTGTATCGCCAACAAATTTATCAATCGTCTCGACATCAGTAATAAGGTGGGAACTAATACCGCCGCTGCCACGCTCTTCATACTGACGCATACTTATACGACCTAATTTATCCAGTAAATGTTGGCGTAAGTTATAGGTTATATCTTTTGATACTAATGTAAATTGTCTACTTTGCAGTATATTCAATGCCTGACTCGCCGTACGCATTAATACAACCAAGACTAGTACTAGTAGAATATACCCCGTCGCATTGTGCCAAGCCGAAGGTAATAGGGCGTTGAGATAAGTGATGCCTTCACCGGGTTTATGTAATAAAACTTCATCCACCATTAATGGCATTAAAAGTGGAATAGGGACACTGATCAAGGTTGCGATAACCGCAATAATGTTCGCAACAATTAATCTTGGTTTATGTAACGTCGCTTGTTGTAGCAACCAAGACCAATTAATCATAAGATGGTTCTTATCTTTCACTGTGAGAATAATTCCTATTATCAATTTTATTCTTGTTATTCTAACGGCTATATACGGAGTAAGCTATGGAAAATACACCCGCTTTTTATAATCGTCTCACTCAACAGGCATTGGCGTTGATTGAAGGTGAAACGGATCTTATTGCTAATATGTCTAATATTAGTGCGTTATTAAATATGGAGTTAGAACAAATTAACTGGGTGGGGTTTTATTTACTTAAACAAGACCAATTAGTCTTGGGTCCATTCCAAGGAAATCCAGCTTGTGTTCGTATTCCTGTTGGACGAGGTGTGTGCGGTACCGCGATTTCTGAGAATAAGGTGCAACGTATTGCTGATGTACATACTTTCCCTGGGCATATCGCTTGTGATGCTACCAGTAATTCAGAAATCGTAATTCCGCTTACAGTGAAGGGGAAATTAATCGGCGTGCTGGATATTGATAGCCCAAATTTGTCAAGATTTGACCAAAATGATGAACAAGGTCTACTTTCTTTTGTAGAAGCACTACAAAAAGTACTCTAATTTCATGCTTTCGGTGGTTTTTCCTCGTTAGGTAATTATAATAGCAGCACTATTTCTTTTTGAACAAAGCACAAATAACGAGCAATCCTCGTTTATGTCAGGAAACTCCATGGAAAACTCTGAAAAGTTAACGAACAGTAAAGAAGTTATTGCATACATCGCTGAGCGTTTCCCAAAATGTTTCACTGTTGAAGGTGAAGCGAAGCCACTTAAGATTGGTATCTTCCAAGACCTTGCAGAGCGTCTTAATGAAGATCCAAAAGTAAGCAAGACTCAGTTACGTACAGCTTTACGTCAATACACATCTTCTTGGCGTTACCTTCACGGTGTTAAAGCGGGTGTGAACCGTGTTGATCTAGATGGTAACGATTGTGATGTTCTAGAGCAAGAGCACGTTGATCATGCGCTTAAAGCTTTAGAAGAAAGCAAAGCTAAAGTACGCACTCGTCGTAAAGAGCAAGCAATTGCAAAAGCGGCAAAAGAAGGCGAAGCTAAAAAAACACGAGCAAAAACAGTTAAATCTAACAACACTAAGCCAAAAACAGCTACTATTAAAAAGAAGCCTGTAGAGACAACACGTGTGCTTAATGCTGATGAAGTAATCGTAGGCAAAAATGTTCAAGTGAACATGGGTTCAGGTAACATGCCTGCGACTATTGTCGAAATTAACAAGGACGATGTGCGAGTTCGTTTAAATAATGGCCTAGTAATGGCTGTTAAAGCGGAGCACTTGCGTTCATAAAGGAGAATGCGCGACACATGAATTGTCGATTCCGTTTCTCACTGATAGCTGCTGGCATGGTACTAGCAGCTTCGGTTCAAGCCTCTGAGGCTAAGTATTCATTAAGTGATGTGCCGCATCTTGCTTCTGAAAAGCAGCATGCAACGGCGAGCACTAGGGTGGCTTCGCGTTATATGCGTTCTCACTATAAGCATTTTACGCTTGATGATCAGTTTTCTGGACAAGTATTCAATCGTTATATTGAAATGCTTGATTATAATAAAAGCTTTCTTAACGCAACAGATGTCAAACAGTTTGGTAAATGGAAAAGCCAGTTAGATGATCAACTGAAATCAGGGAATACATCAGCTGCGTTTGATATTTTTAATAAAGTCCTTCAACGTCGTTTTGAGCGGTATCAGTTTGCGCTTACGCAATTAAATACTGAAATAAAATTCGATGGTAAAGATGATTTTGTTATTGATCGTTCAGAGCTTGAATGGCCAAAAGACAATACTGAACTGAATGAGATTTGGCGACAACGCGTTAAATATGATGCGCTAAATCTTAAACTAGCAGGAAAGAAGTGGCCTGAAATTCAAAAGACGTTAACTAAACGCTATAACAATGCGATTAAACGTCTAACACAAACACACAGTGAAGATGTATTTCAATTATATATGAATGCTTTTTCACGTGAGGTCGATCCACATACAAGTTATTTATCGCCACGTAATGCTGAACAATTTCAGGCAGAGATGAATCTGTCATTAGAAGGAATTGGTGCAGTATTGCAGGTTGAAGACGACTATACCAAAATTCGTTCTTTAGTTGCTGGTGGACCAGCGGCAAGTTCGAAAAAAATTACAGCAGGTGATCGCATTATTGGCGTAGGTCAAGAAGGCAAGAAAGTTGTTGATGTTATTGGTTGGCGTCTTGACGATGTTGTGCAGTTAATCAAAGGGCCGAAAGGCAGTAAGGTTATTCTGGATATACTACCTGAAGGCAATAATGCAAAGAGTTACACCGTAACTATTGTACGCGACAAGATTCGTCTTGAAGATCGTGCAGCGAAGTCGGAAGTGAAGACTGTCGATGGTAAAAAAATTGGTGTACTTGAAATTCCAAGCTTTTATGTGGGACTGTCAGAAGACACCAAAAAAGAACTGGTCAAATTAAACGATCAGAACGTTGACGGTGTTGTGATCGACTTACGTAATAATGGCGGTGGTGCATTAACTGAAGCGACAGCATTAACAGGACTCTTTATTGCAAGTGGACCTGTCGTGCAAGTTCGAGACAGTTATGGTCGAATTAAAGTAAATGGTGATTCAGATGATCAAATTTCTTTTGATGGCCCATTAACTGTATTGATTAACCGTTATAGCGCATCAGCGTCAGAAATATTTGCTGCCGCTATGCAAGATTACGGACGTGCTATTGTTTTAGGTGAACAATCTTTTGGTAAAGGTACGGTGCAACAACACCGGTCATTAAATCATCTGTATGATTTATTTGATAAACCATTAGGCCATGTTCAATATACTATTCAAAAATTCTACCGTATTAATGGTGGAAGTACTCAGAATCTAGGTGTTGTGCCTGATATTTCTTTTCCTTCAGCTATCGATCCTGCTGAAACAGGAGAGAGTGTTGAAGATAATGCATTACCTTGGGATAGTATAAAACCAGCAGGTTATAAGAAGTTACATAATTACACTACGCTTGTACCGAGACTAACCGCTGACCACCAAGCTCGTATTAAAAATAATATGGAGTTTGGTTTTATCAATGAAGATATTTTGACCTATAAAAAGGAAAAAGATATCAATACGATTTCATTGAATGAAAAGACACGTGTAGCTGAACAAGATAAAGAAGATTCAGATCGTTTAGCCCGCTTAAATAAACGTCAAAAAGTATTAGGTAAAAAACCTTTTGCTGATTTGGATGCGGTGCCAAAAGATTATGAAGCACCAGATGTTTATCTTGATGAAGCTGTCGCGATAACAGCAGATTTTAGTGATCAGAAACAATCGTAATATTGAGTAACGGAATGACATTACTGTGTTGATGTCTCTATTATTAAAGCGCTCTTAGGAGCGCTTTTTTTTTGATCGTACTTTTAGTGTCTTATTATTGAGATAGATGAAATCACAAACTGTGATATTCCGCATATTTTTCATCGAGAATTAGGTTTCCCAACTAGCTTTAAGTATATGACCTCTGCAATTTGAAGAGGTGATACAAAAACTAAAATCTTCACCAAGGGGAAATGCGTATGATGAAGACGTTTTATTTTTTCTGGTTATTTATCTTAAGCTTGTTTAGCTTTCATTCTTCTGCTGATGATATTACTGAATTTGATTATCCTTTCTTATTAGGTAATTGGTATTGGTTTAGTGATCAACAAGAAGGTATTGAAAGTGATGGTGAACGATACCGAGCAATGCATGTCATGTTCAAATCAGATTATCAATTTGCAATGCGTTTATTACGTATAGATGGTCAAGTTGAACAATGGACAGGTGGTTATGATATTGATGACACCAACATCACTTTTATTTCAGCGGGTGAAGATGATCAAATTCATACTTATTTACTAAGTTACAATCGATTTATTCTTGATGGTGCTCAGTTTACTAAATTAGCGCCTGAACATTTAGCGGGTAATTGGAGAACAAAAGATATTTCAGGCCAAGATGTTGCTGATAATATTTCAGAATTTGCCTTGTCATTACGACCAGATTTTTTATTTTCTGCTGAAATTTCTAATCAAGCAGGTAAAACGAAAGAGCACCGTGGCGTGTATTATTTAGAAGATGATCAAATTGTATTGTTATATGAAGAAGGACAACATGATAGCCGTTTTGTATTAAATGGACATAATACCTTAACGTTGACGAATAAACATTTTGGAATGGAAGCGATATTAAATCGAGAATAATATAATTAATAAAAAGTATTAACTATTGGTTTGGGGAATAATAAAAGAGCGAACAATAACTTGTTCGCTCTTTTAATTAAATAATGATGAGTAGGTTATTATTCGTTAACTAACTGAAATGCAGTACGCAATTGATCAAGATAGTCTTCATCACGACAAATACTTTTACCTGGTTCATCTGATATTTTGGCAACCGGTCGACCTTCACACTCTGTCAGTTTTAAAACGACATTCAATGTTTTTACATCAGGTAGATCACAAGTAAGTTGTGTACCAATACCAAAGCTAACATTGATGCGATCATTAAAGTGTTTATAGATCACTAAAGCTTTATCAAGTGTAAGGCTGTCTGAAAAAACCAAAGATTTTGTTTTTGGATCAATACCTAATGCTTGGTAATGTGCAATGGCTTTTTCACCCCAAGAAATAGGATCACCACTGTCATGGCGTAAACCAATAAAACGCTCAGATAAACGCTGATCGAAATCACGTAAGAAAGCATCCATATTGATGCAGTCTGTTAGTGCTATACCTAAATCATGTGGATATTCTTGTAACCAGCGGTTAAGTGCTAACTGTTGAGAATCAGCCAATTCACCAGACAGTTGTTGATGTGCTTGGAACCACTCATGAGCTTGAGTACCAACAGGGGTTAATCCGCGAGTATAAGCTAAATAGTAATTCGATGTGCCTTTAAATTCAGGCATATTATCTTTAAGATAATCAACAACATGGTGATGAACGTCTTTTGAAAAACGACGACGCGTACCAAAATCAACTAACGCAAATTGGCTCAAATCACAATCTTTTGCATCATGATAGAAACGGTCAATTTTTGTTTTTAGTTGTTCAATAGCAATGGCGGCTGTCGCTTGTGGATAAAGATGCTTACAGCGCGTTTCACAAATAATGGCAAGTAATGGTACTTCCCATAAAATGATGTCTAGCCATGTACCACGAATAGTAATCGCCAGTTGATCACCTGAGATATCAATATCAACGTCATTTGCTTTAAGTTTAAAATCTTTTAAGAATGCAAGGTAATCAGCATGAAAAAAAGTTAGAGTCGATAAGAAGTCGAGTTCACCTTGGGTGAAAGATAAGGTCGCAATGTGATCAATTTGTGCTTGAATTTCAGCAGCGTAAGGACGTAGATCTTCTTCGCTACGGCAATGAAATTCTGCCACAGCTTCAACGCCTGGGTATTGATGGAAAACTGCTTGTTGCATATGCAATTTATAAGCATCCGTATCAAGCAGGGAGTCGATAACCCCAATATTGTGTCTGTTATTATTCATACCTGGTAATAGATACTCAAATTAATAAACTTAAAGAATTTATTTTTATAATTATAGGATCTTTAAATTCAATGTCTTGGACATGGTTTATAAGGTTTAGTAAATAAATAACTAAACTATTTAACTGGTGTGAGATTGTGACCTAAGAGGTGAACTACGTCAAGGAATATCAAGTTTACGCCTTGTGACTGTTGCATTAATCATCTCAACGTGTATCACGAGTAAAACACGGAAACGATTTCGTTTGTAATAATATATATTGTCGATTAAGTCATGCTTGAAAAGTGTTAGTCGTGACACAATATTAATATATGACAGTCAACATTAATCGGTCGCTCATGCCTATCGCATTTGAGCAATCATAAAGGATATAAAAATAATGACAGAACATTCTACAGTGACTCAACCTGCGGCAAAATATCGTTCAGACTATCGCTCGCCTGATTACACCATTACGGATATCGATCTGACATTTGACCTTCATGATACCAAAACAACAGTTGTTGCTATTAGTCATGTAGTACGACTTAGTGAGCAAGAAAATGCTGAGTTAGTGTTAGACGGTGATGATTTAACATTGATCAGTGTGACTGTGAATGGCCAAGCGTGGTCAGATTACCACCAACAGTTAGGCCATTTGACGTTAACTAATCTTCCTGCTGATTTTGAATTGGCAATTACGACTGAAATTAATCCTGAAGCTAATACGCTACTTGAAGGTCTATATAAGTCTGGCGGTGGTTTTTGTACTCAGTGTGAAGCAGAAGGTTTCCGCCGCATTACGTTCTATTTAGATCGCCCTGATGTTTTAGCACGTTTTACTACTAAAATTATTGCAGATAAAGCCGCTTTTCCTTACATGCTAAGTAATGGTAATCGAATTGCGGAAGGTGAGCTTGATAATGGCCGTCATTGGGTACAGTGGCAAGACCCATTCCCTAAACCATCGTACTTATTTGCACTTGTTGCTGGTGATTTTGATGTATTGCGCGACACATTCACCACTATGAGTGGACGTGATGTTGCACTAGAAATTTTTGTCGATAAAGGTAATCTTGATCGTGCTGATTATGCAATGACATCATTGAAGAATTCCATGAAGTGGGATGAAGAACGTTTCGGTCTTGAATACGATCTAGATATTTACATGATTGTGGCGGTTGATTTCTTTAATATGGGTGCAATGGAGAATAAAGGTCTCAATGTCTTTAACTCTAAGTTTGTATTAGCAAATCCAAATACCGCAACAGATACTGACTATCAAGGTATTGAAGCAGTGATTGGTCATGAGTATTTTCATAACTGGACAGGTAACCGTGTTACTTGTCGTGATTGGTTCCAATTAAGTTTAAAAGAAGGCCTAACCGTTTTCCGTGATCAAGAGTTTTCTTCAGATTTAGGCTCTCGACCTGTTAACCGTATTGCTAATGTGCGTATTGTTCGTGGTCCACAATTTGCTGAAGATCGTGGCCCAATGTCTCATCCAATTCGTCCTGAAAAAGTCATTCAAATGAATAACTTCTACACATTAACTGTGTATGAAAAGGGCAGTGAAGTGATCCGTATGCTACATACTTTATTGGGTGAAGCAAATTTCCAAGCGGGCATGAAGCTATACTTTGACCGCCATGATGGTACAGCAGCAACCTGTGATGATTTTGCACAAGCAATGGAAGATGCTTCTGGGATTGATTTAAGCCGTTTCCGTCGTTGGTACAGTCAAGCAGGTACACCGGTCGTTAGTGTATCAACCGCTTATGATGCATCAGCGAAGAGTTACGCTGTCACTATTAAGCAGCAAACCCCATCAACAGCCGAGCAAGTTGAAAAGCAACCACTGCATATTCCGTTTGATATTGAATTATACAATAGTAAAGGTGAAGTGATTGCCTTACAAATCAATGGTGAAACAGTACATAATGTACTTGATGTAAAAGAAGCAGAGCAAACATTTGTATTTGAGAATATCGCAGAGCAGCCTGTCATTTCGATGTTACGTGAATTCTCAGCACCTGTGATCTTAGAATATGATTACACTGATGATGAGTTGATTTTCTTAATGGTTAATGCATCGAATGAATTTGCTCGTTGGGATGCGGGACAAATGCTATTAGCGAAATATATTCGTCAAAATGTAGCCCAAGTACAACAAGGTCACAGTGTAACGTTACCTGACGCTGTTATTGATGCGTTCCGTGGTGCATTACTGGATGAAAATCTTGATCCTGCTTTTATTGCTGAAATGCTAACACTGCCAAGTGAAAATGAAATTGCAGGTTGGTATACAACTGTTGACGTTGATGCGATCAATCAGGTTGTGGGTGCATTTACCCAGTTACTTGCTTCTGAAATGGAAGATGAGTTTAGTGCGATTTATCATAGCTTAACGCAAGGTAGCTATAGCTTAGATCATGCGGCAATGGCACAACGCGCACTGCGTAATAAATGTTTGTCATACTTAGCATATACTGCACAAGGTAATGCATTAGTTGCAGCACAATATAAAGCAGCTGACAACATGACAGATACGATGGCCGCAATGTCAGCAGCCAATAATGCGCAACTTGATTGTCGTGCAGAGCAAATGGCTGATTTCAGTGATAAGTGGAGTCATGATGGCTTGGTGATGGATAAGTGGTTTATGCTGCAAGGCACTAATCCTGCGGCAGATGCATTAGAAAATGTGCGTCAGACAATGAATCATCCTACATTTAGCTTGAAAAATCCTAACCGTACTCGTAGTTTAGTTGCAGGTTTTAGTGCTAATAACCCAGTACATTTCCATGCTAAAGATGGTTCAGGTTATGCGTTTTTAACTGAAATATTAACGATTCTAAACACCAGCAATCCACAAGTAGCGGCACGTTTGATTGAGCCTTTACTTAAACTTCGCCAATACGATGCTAACCGTCAACAACTAATGCGTGAGCAACTTGAAAAGTTAGCCGCGATGGATAATTTGGCTAAAGACTTGTTTGAAAAAGTCCAAAAGACACTTGTTCAAAAATAAGTGATTGATGTTTTAACGTGAGTGTAAGCGAAAGCCAGTGACTGATTGATAATAGTCACTGGCTTTTATTTTATCTTATTGTTTTAAAGATTTTATATAACAACGAATGGGGGATTAGCGATGCGCAGTTTTACGTTTACCATTAATATTAGTTACACTCTTTTTCTGCAACATTATTCAGGTGCCACCAGTAATGTGGTGGTTTTAACTGATACTGGCTTAAAACTCCAACTTCCTGCGGTAAGGTTGCGAGGTTTTTTAACTCATGCAGGTATTACAGGGAAATTTCGTGTCGTCGTTAACAGTGATAATAAACTTGAGGCAATCGAACGCCTTTAACTGTGGTTTTACCTATTTTTAATAGCGACAAATAACGAATGGAAATAATATTATTGCATGCTATTTCACAAAAAGGTCATTGTTCTCACTGCATCAAATGCCATCATTAATCTTGTTTGTTTAAATGAAAAAAATAAATAATAGCAAAAATGAAAAGTAAGGAAATACACGTTTGTGGTTAACCGTTTACTCAATCTTTCGTCTACACCTTATTAAAATAAAAAGTATATTTGTTTACTTTTAGTGTAAATAGAATGTATCAGTTAATATTATTGTGTGTTTCAAATGTTACTAGATAGTGCGTTTTACTTGAACTCACGAAAACGTTTGCTTTTGATGATAATTATTTAAAATTAATGCCACTCATAAGCCATTGTAAATATTGATATAAAATATAAGTCCATGTTTTATTGATAATAATCAAATGAATAGGGATTGTATTTAGCCTTATAACTGTGAATAATACCACCCCGTTTATACGGGATTTTTAATGGAGTTATAATGTTATATCGCATCGCACGATCCGCTATTTTCCAGTTGGATGCAGAAAAAGCACACGACCTCGCTATTCAGAATTTTTCTCGCTTTACTGGTACTCCACTTGATCTCTTTTATCGTCAACATGTTCCTGAGCGTCCTGTTGAAGTTATGGGTATTACGTTTAAAAATCCTGTCGGTCTAGCGGCTGGCCTAGATAAGAATGGCGAATGTATTGATGCATTTGGCGCAATGGGATTTGGTTTTGTTGAAGTTGGTACTGTAACACCTCGCCCTCAGTCGGGTAATGATAAGCCGCGTTTATTCCGCTTGATTCCTGCTGAAGGTATTATTAACCGTTTTGGTTTTAATAACCTCGGTGTCGATAATTTAGTTGAGAATGTTAAGAAGTCGACTTATGACGGTGTGATTGGTATTAATATCGGTAAGAATAAAGATACACCGATTGAAAAGGGTGCTGAAGACTATTTAATCTGCATGGAAAAAGTTTATCAGTATGCAGGTTATATTGCAGTCAACATCTCATCACCAAACACACCAGGATTACGTTCGCTACAATATGGCGAAGCATTAGATGATTTATTATCGCAACTAAAACACAAACAAACTGAGCTAGCTGAATTACATGGCAAGTATGTACCGCTAGCACTTAAGATCGCCCCTGATCTTGATGATCAAGAAATTGTTCAAGTTTGTGAATCACTCATTCGCAATAATATTGATGGCGTTATTGGTACTAATACCACATTAGATCGTACCTTAGTTGAAGGTATGGATCATTGTGATGAAATGGGAGGCTTAAGTGGCCGTCCATTACAAAATAAGAGTACTGACGTTATTCGTAAAATGGCAATTGCGTTGAATGGTGCATTACCGATTATTGGTGTGGGGGGTATTGATTCGGCAATGTCTGCTCGTGAAAAAATCCAAGCTGGTGCGCAATTGGTTCAAGTTTATACTGGCTTTATTTACCATGGTCCACGTTTAGTAAAAGACATTGTTAACGGCCTTTAATATAAGCAGCTAAGCCCATCCATCATACGATATTTATTGATAAGCCAAATTGGATCATGCATTCAATTTGGCTTTTTTATATCTACAAATTAAAAAATTAATAAAACTACATAATTAATGATGAAATATTGTCATCATTTTTCCCCTTTTAATTTGTCATCTGTGACGTAAAATTTTATCTATAATCGTTGATACAGAGTAAGAGAGCGAGGGATCCATGCTAACTCCAAACAATTCTTGGCACTGGCGGTTTGATATAAAGCGCAATACATTGATGCTCGATCTTGGCAATGAATTATTATTTTGTGTTTCTATACCAACAAAAAAATTAGTTGAAGAAGCTAGATCAACATTAAAGCAAGTCTTTACGGTAACCGATGTTGCTGCTTACCAAGCGTTTAAAGAAGGGATGGATGAGTTATCACTATCTGAAGCGCGTAAGTCTGAACTGGCACTAAATGCCGTAGCAACGTATCGTTTTCAAAAACCGATAATGGCTAAAAGTTGGTTCTTTACGCCGCAAGCTGGGGCTGATCCTCATTGGGGTGAAGTGGTTATGTTACAAACTGAACATGGCTGTGCTCGGTTTATTGTTATTGAAAATGACGGTAATTCAAGCCTTTGTATGTTAGCTGATGTGACACCCATGGCATTAGATAATAATAAAGTAATGAGCTTTTCTGATACGATCCGTGTGATGAATAATCGAATGACGTCTTATTTAGGCTCTAAGTCAATGAACTTTGCTTTAGTAGGGTAGGGAATAGTTATTTCGTTATTCTCTATCTGCTTTAGTCAGCTGTTTGTAACGCTTTATCACCTATTTTCGAAGTTATCCTCACGTAATAACATGCCTTATTCATTGATATAATAATAACCTGATCCTATCTCTTTTTACTCTTCCTGCTTTGTTTATATTTTTATCACTGTTATCAGCTTGGTTATTTTCAATCGGTGTTTGTTATACCGTCCTACCTACAAACCATCATTTCTTAATTTCTTAATATAGCTATATTGGCTTATATATTTAGCGATATAGTCTTGCTCTTATTTACCTATTACCTTATTAGTGTGCTGGTGGTTTTAATTAAATTGCGCCAAAAAAGTGATATGAGTATCAATAGCTGTGTGATCTATGTCAAAAAAATGATCATTTGAGTGTGAAAAATGAGCAATATAGAGGCGACTATAGCCCAATAATCGCTTTATATTGTTACAAACAACCTCATTATTTATCTGTTAATTTCCTTATTTTAAAAACACCAACCTTGTGGTTGCAAAAGAGTAAGTCAAATTATTCCAATTATTCCTTTTGGTCGGTTTTACGTAACTATGGTGTTTTGATTCGATGTGGTATTTATTATTTCAATGTGGTTTTTGCTTATTATACTTTTATTAATCAATACCCTAGAAATTGTCTTTGTGTGGGAACAATTGTTTTTTTAGTATTTTGTTTAATAATAAATGGTTGAGGTGAGCTATATTGTTTCCGTGAGGGGTTAATGCTGTTTTTGATAGGGTGAATGATCTACTAGTAAAAAGATGCGCTGAATTTGTGTTCAAAAAACGAGGTTAAAAGGCCTATCAGTTATCAAAGGCTGGTTTTTTCATCTAATTAGGAAATTGATTGTGGTAAAAGCGAGGTATTTAATGTGATTTCAGTTATAATTCGACGCAATATTAGTGTGAAAAGAACGCCATGAATCAATATTTAGCGATTACTTCCCGCGGCCTAGAAAACTTGCTTGCGGATGAACTAGAACAATTAGGTGCACAAAACATTCAAGTTGTGCATGCCGGTGTCCGTTTTAAAGCAGATCAAGCAATGGCTTATCGTTGCTGTCTATGGACTCGTATTTCCTCTCGAATCATCCAAGTGTTGAGTGAGTTTAATGTCCGTGATGATATGGACTTATACTTAGGTGCAACGGCGATTAATTGGATGAGCCACTTTGATAGCAATACCCGTATTGTGGTTGATTTCAATGGTACTAACCGTGAAATTCGTAATAGCCAATACGGTGCGATGAAAATCAAAGATGCGATTGTTGACCGTTTTACTAAAGCGGATCTTCGTCGCCCTAATATCGATCGTGAAAATCCAGATCTACGTATTCATATGCGTCTTTCTGGTGAGAAAGGTATCCTTGGCCTAGATATGGCCGGCAGCGGTTTACACCAACGTGGTTACCGTAGCGAAGCCGGTCGCGCACCTCTTCGTGAAACTCATGCTGCGGCATTAGTGATGAAAAGTGGTTGGACACCAGAAACTGCATTGTTAGATCCAATGTGTGGTTCTGGTACGTTAGTGATTGAAGCCGCTATGATGGCTGCTGACATTGCCCCAGGCCTTAAACGCAAGCGCTGGGGTTTTGAGTCAATTAAAGACTTTGACAAAGAAGCATGGTTAGAGATTCATGCTGAAGCGACAGTGAAAGCGCGTCGTGGTCCTGCAAAAGTAACCACAAAGTTCTTTGGTCGTGAAATGGATCAACGTGTATTAGCGATTGCTCGTGATAACGCGGGTCGTGCTGGTGTGAAGAGTTTGATTGATTTTGCCTATGGTGATGCAACACAATTGATTCGCCCAGAAGGCTTTGATACTGGCATCATTCTTTGTAACCCTCCTTACGGTGAGCGTTTAGGTACAACATCTGAACTTATCTCATTGTACAAAGAGTTTGGTAACCGTTTAAAACTTGCCTTTGAAGGTTCAGTTGCGGCTATCTACTCAGGTTCAAATGAATTGCTAAGTTGTATGCGTATGCGTGCAGACAAACAATTTAAATTAAGTAACGGTGCATTAGATTGTGTACTTAAAACATACTTAATTACGGCAGGTAGTGTTAAGAAAGAAGACGGCGAAAAAGAAGGCGTTATTGTTCAAGAAGACGTAGCCCCTGATTTTGCCAACCGTTTGAAGAAGAATATTGCTAAGTTAGGTAAGTGGGCTAAACGTGAAGGCGTTGAGTGTTACCGTATTTACGATGCGGATCTTCCTAACTACAATGCTGCTATTGATAAATACAATGATTATCTGATCATTCAAGAATACGCAGCACCAAAGACAGTTTCTGAAGAAACCGCACGTCGTCGTATTATGGATGTATTACGTGCCACGATTGAAGTAACAGGTGTTGAGCCAAATAAAGTTATTTTAAAAGTACGTGAGCGTCAAAAAGGTCGTAATCAATACCAAAAGCTATCAAGTGCAGAACGTCACATGACAGTGGATGAATACGGTATTAAGTTTAAAGTGAATCTTTATGATTACCTTGATACTGGTTTATTCTTAGATCACCGTATTACACGTCGTATGCTAGGTAAAATGGCAGCAGGTAAAGATTTCCTTAACTTGTTTGCTTACACTGGTTCTGCAACGGTTCATGCAGCAGTCGGCGGTGCTAAGTCGACAACAACGGTTGATATGTCGAATACTTACTTGCGTTGGGCTCAAGAGAACATGGAGCTTAATAACCAAGTAGGTGATCAACATGAGTTTGTTCAAGCTGACTGTCTACAGTGGCTACAAGAAGTTGATGATACGTTTGATCTGATTTTTATCGATCCACCAACGTTCTCAAACTCTAAGCGTATGAAGCAGACGTTTGACATTGAACGTGATCACATCATGTTGATGGAAAACTTAAAGCGTATGCTGCGTCCAGAAGGACAGATTGTATTCTCTAACAATAAGCGTCACTTCAAGATGGATCTTGAAAAACTGACTGAACTTGGCCTACAAGCTAAGAACATTTCAGATAAGACTTTACCACTTGATTTCGCTAAGAATAAGCAAATCCATAACTGTTGGATTATCACTCACAAGGAAGACTAAGTGTTAATAACACTTTATAGCACACAAGGATGTCATCTCTGCGAGCAAGCTTATGGTTTGCTGGTGGAGATGGGTGTGCAGCATCAAGTAAGCATCGTTGATATTGCCTTTGACGATGCTTTATTCTCTCGTTACGGTGTAACAATACCCGTACTCTCAATTTCAAATCATGATGATCACACTATTTCGAAGCCAGAACTTCATTGGCCGTTTGATCGGAATAGGTTAACAGCATGGTTAACTACTAATGAGCTTGGTTAAAAAAAGATGGCACTAATTAAAATCAGTAACGCCCAACTAGCCTATGGCGATCATGCTTTACTCGATAAAGCAGAATTTCTTCTTCATTCTCATGAGCGTGTTTGTCTTGTTGGTCGTAATGGCGCTGGCAAATCAACATTAATGAAAGTGATTGCTGGTGAGGTATTACTTGATGACGGTAGCATTCAACGTCAAAACGAGCTGGTGGTTTCGCGCTTAGAGCAAGATCCACCACGTAATGCTGAAGGTTCAGTATTTGATTATGTTGCTGAAGGTCTTGCTGACGCCGGTCGTGTATTACGAGAATATCACCACCAGTTAGATTTAGTGACAGAAGATCCTAGTGAAGCAAATATTAATAAGCTAGCACGCATTCAAGAACAAGTTGATCACCATAATGGTTGGCAGCTTGATACACGCATAGCCGCTGTACTAGAAAGTTTAAAATTAGAACCACATACATTGTTAACTGACCTTTCTGGTGGTTGGCAACGTAAAGCGGCACTTGCTCGTGCGCTTGTATGTGATCCTGATATCCTTTTATTGGATGAGCCAACAAACCACCTTGATGTAACAACGATTGAATGGCTTGAAGGTTTCCTAAAAGATTTCCGTGGTTCAATTATCTTTATTTCTCACGACCGTGCATTCATTCGTTCAATGGCAACACGTATTATCGATTTAGATCGTGGTCAATTAGTGTCTTTCCCTGGTGACTATGAAGCTTACTTAGATGCTAAAACTGAACTATTACGTGTAGAAGAAGAACAAAACGCATTATTTGATAAGAAACTAGCGCAAGAAGAAGTATGGATTCGTCAAGGTATCAAAGCTCGTCGTACCCGTAATGAAGGTCGTGTCCGTGCGCTTAAAGCATTACGTAATGAGCGTAGTGAACGTCGTGACGTTGTAGGTAAGGCTGATATGCAGCTACAAGATGCTAACCGTTCAGGTAAGATTGTCTTTGAAGCTAAAAATATCGGGTATAGTTATGGTGAGAAGCAAATCGTTAAAGACTTTAGCTTTAATGTTATGCGTGGCGATCGTATTGCACTGATTGGTCCTAACGGTTGTGGTAAGAGTACGCTGATTAAAGTGATGCTTGATAAATTACAAGCAACAGAAGGTAACTTCCATTGTGGTACTAAGCTTGAAGTGGCTTACTTTGACCAATACCGTGAAATTTTAGATCCAGAGAAAACGGTAATGGATAACCTTGCTGATGGTAAGCAGGAAGTGACCATTAATGGTAAGACGCGTCATGCATTAGGTTACCTACAAGATTTCTTATTCCATCCTCGTCGTGCCCGTACACCGGTTAAAGCACTGTCTGGTGGTGAGAAAAACCGTTTGTTACTCGCAAAATTGTTCCTTAAACCTAATAATTTATTGGTTCTCGATGAACCAACAAACGATTTAGATATCGAAACATTGGAACTTTTGGAAGATATTCTTGCCAATTATCAAGGGACATTGCTTTTAGTGAGTCACGATCGTCAATTTGTTGATAATACTGTGACGACAAGCTGGATTTTTGAAGGCGATGGCGTTGTTAACGAATACGTTGGCGGTTACCATGATGCCCAATCTCAGCGTGCTAATTCTTATGCAAATCAAGCAAAAGAGCAGGCTGCTCAAATTGAATTAGCAAAAAAGAAAAAAGCAGATCAAGAACAAAAGCAGCAACAAGCAACACCTAAACGTGCAGGTAAGAAGTTATCTTTTACGCTTCAACATGAGCTAGCAGGCTTACCGCAAAAAATTGAAGACTTAGAGAATGAAATCGCAACATTGCAGGAGCAAGTTAATGATCCTGCGTTTTTCTCGGATCCGAAAAAAGATACTCAAGCGACGCTAACAGCTTTAGCTAAGCTTGAAGAAGAATTTGAAGTAGCTTTTGAACGATGGGAAGAGCTGGACGCGATGCAAAAGGAATCCTAATGCCACATAAGATGTTAAAGCTTTCTACACTTGCTATTTTAATTGCAGGGGCATCACAAGCGAGTGCTGCTGTATATACTGTTGTACCTGTTGCAAATGCTGATAGTGCCGGCGTTAAGCAACTCGCTAATCAAGATTATTTTGCAGAAGCTCAAGCTAACGCAAACAGTACGCCGATCACTGTATCAAGTACGGGTATTAAACCATCAGCTGAGAATGCTAACTGTTTTACAGGTACTGAGTGTGCTGTTGATGATTACACTGTTACAGGTGTTGCTCGTCGTGGTACAGAAGGTACACCGATTGCAGATGTAACGCCGTATAATCAAAATAGCCAAGAAATCGTTAATCAATATGAATTACGCCGCTATTGTGATGATTACTTAGGTTATGGCACTTGTGATGTTTGGGCTGAAAGTCAGTTTTTTGGTCTGAAATACACTGATGATGACGAATGGAATGGCCAAGGCGTAGGTGGCTTACAGAAAAAGTTAGCCGCTTGGGTATACGGTTACCATTCTAATGCTCAAGGCTTATTGAATGGTGAAGCTGTAGATTCTTTTGCTACTGATGCTACAAAATACGATGGTACTCAAAAAGCAAACCTTGGTAATATTATTGCCGACACTACAGACACGCTTGTAAAGGGCGCTGTAGGAACTAATTTTGTTTACGGTATTACGTCATCGTCATTATTTAAGAATGGCTCTGGTATGCCTCGCGCATTTGAAAAGCGCGGTTTTGTTAATACTAACGGTGAGTCTGTTCAATTAGCGCCTGTAACTACATCAAATGCGCTTGTTTCAAATATGGGACAAACACAGGCTAATGATGCTGTTGCTATGACTGACGGTAAGTTACTTGTTGTTGGTTCATCGTCTTATGCGCCTAGTTTCTTTGCTAAAGATAGTGATGGTAAAGATCGTGAAGATGATAATAAATTACCAAGCTCTGATGATATTTTAAATAATGGCTCACATCCGCTAAATTTTAACACAATGAAGCAATGTGCAATTAAGTCATCAGATAATCTGTATGCAAATTGGGAATGTCAGTTTAGTACGTTTGCAAACGAAGCTGCATATTGGCTGGTGGATACCGATGGCACTGTAACATCTCATGCTATTACGGCGGGTAGCGGTGATAATCGTGATGGTTTAGCTGTTATTGATAAAGACAATGACGCATTATCATTCCAAGCATCTGCTCAAGCGGTAGCACTGGATACTAATGGTGCTCCAATTGCTGTTGGTTATTCAACAACAGATGTTAGAGATGACTTTTACGCAATACAAGCAGCATATTTTACTCCAAAATCGGCTGATTTAACGTCATGGACACGTACTTTAATTCCTGGATTAGATATTAAGCCAGGTGATGATCGTGACTTTACTTACACTATGGCAAATGGCGTTAACAATAAGTCTGTAATTGTAGGTGATGCAAAAGGTAATGGTGAAAAGCCACAACGTGCATTCGTTTATAAAGCAGGGCAAAGTAAAGCGCAGTTTTTTGATGATCTAGCTCCCGCTATTTTCTTCAAAGATTCAAACAGTAATGCAGCTGCAGTCAATGATAATGATCAAGTTGTAGGCTGGGTTGATATTGAAGCAAGTAAAGGTAAAGAAGCACGTCATCGCGCATTTACTTATATGACAAATAATTCTGTTATTAAGAATGCCAATGGTGAGGTTGTACTTGCTCCAAATAAAGCGTGGATGCTTGATGACCTAACTAATGATCCAAATGCTGGTGCGGGTTCTGTAGCAAACTCATACCGTATTTTAGACGCGACTGGTGTTAATAATGCGGGTGTAATTGCGGCAACTGCTTATTACTGTCAAGGTGGCTATGCGAATCTTAGTAACCTTGCACACTGTAATGGTACAGAGCAACGTGTCATCGTTAAGCTAGTGCCTAATGCAAATGCAACCGCTAATGATATTCAACCTCGTGTAAAAGATGAAGATGAACCGTTGAAGCGTTCTGGTGGCTCACTAGGTATTTTAGCTTTGACAGCGTTAGGCTTTATTGGTTTCAGAAGAAGAAAATAATTTTTTAATTAAATTGTTTAATTGCAACGGGCTCACAATTTGTGGGCCCGTTTTGTTTTTGAGCTTGATCAATTTTAGAATTTGACCCATTTTTAATAAAGGAGTCATAACACTCCGTCATTACTTTATTGTAATGAAAAGTACCAAACAGATAAGGATGAGGATCGAACTATGAAGAGACAAAAGCGGGATCGTTTAGAACGCGCACAAGCTCGAGGTTATCAAGCCGGTTTGAATGGCCGTTCTACAGATGATTGTCCGTACAACGGTACTGACGCCCGTACGAATTGGTTAGGCGGTTGGCGAGACGCAAGAGAGGAAATGCAACAAGGTCTCTATAAATAAGATAACCTCCCTCATGGTTAACCTTTCTGAGGCCCCTTAGGAGAAGGGGCTTTTTATTATAACAAGTATTATTGCTATCATTTTTGCGTGGCGTTGATGATTACCCTTGCACAATAAGCTATCTATTTTTGATTTATTGCTGGTGGAATTTAAATTAGCTAGCATTAATGTTGAAAGACAGTATATTTGTAGAAGTATTGCTTGAGGTAATTGCTTGAGGTAATTGCTGGTGGATGCGATAGAATATTAAATATTGTTCATCAGTATAAAACGGGTAAAAAAAAGCCCTGAAGAAAACTTCAGAGCTTTAATATGTTAACTTCTAATCGAATTAGAAGTTATCGGTATCTTTGAATAGACCTACTTTAAGATCTTTAGCAACATAGATTTCTTTGCCATCAACAAGTACGCGACCATCCGCAACACCCATAATAAGCTTACGATTAATAACACGTTTAAGCTGAATATCGTAAGTGACTTTTTTAGCTGTTGGTAGTACTTGGCCTGTAAATTTAACTTCACCTACACCAAGTGCACGGCCTTTACCTTCACCGCCAGACCAGCCAAGGAAGAAACCAACAAGTTGCCACATAGCATCTAAGCCAAGACAACCTGGCATTACTGGATCACCGATAAAGTGGCAGTTAAAGAACCATAGATCAGGATTGATATCTAATTCCGCATGGATAAACCCTTTGCCGTGGTCTCCACCTTCTGCAGAGATATTCACAACACGGTCAATCATCAGCATATTATCTACTGGTAGTGATGGAAATTCAGGACCGTATAGCTCGCTTTTACCACATGCAACTAGTTCTTCGTGTGTATAAGAATTCTGGCGTGTCATTAGAATCATTTACTCCTTCAAAAGTATGCAAGCAATTTAGCTTACACGTGTACGCTAAACAACTCGGATCAGTTCTGGCCCAACCAGTTGGATATCATTAATCGAAGTCGATTCACAATACCAATCTCACTTGAAAGGTCACCATGGTGGAAATAATCGATGCGTTCTTCAATTAAAGAGAGGATAGTTTCGTCGTCCTCATTTTCACTGCGGAACGCTTTATTTGTAAGACGAGGGATTGCCTCATCAACATTATTTACCGCCCAAACATGGAATTGTTTCGCTTTAATTGCTTCAATCACTTCGTCGTTTAAGCAAAGACTAGATAGATTCGTATGCGGTAAAATCACACCCTGATTGCCAGTAAGGCCACGATGAACACAAACCTTATAGAAGCCTTCAATCTTTTGGTTGATACCGCCAACCGCTTGTACACGACCAAATTGGTCAACAGCACCAGTCACTGCAATCTCTTGATTAATCGGTTGCAATGATAATGCAGACATTAATGCACAAAGTTCAGCTAATGATGCGCTATCACCATCAACTTCTGAATAGGATTGTTCAAAAACAATCGACGCAGAGTAGGGAAGCGCTTGATCTAAATCGAGTGCTGTCGCAACAAAGGCTTGCATAATCATCATGCCTTTTGCGTGAATATTACCGCCAAGTTCAACTTTTCGTTCAACGTCAGTAATATCACCATCACCAAAGTGGACCACACATGAAATACGAGCCGGTTCGCCATAAGCACTCGGGTGTCCTGGCATTTCAACAACAGTTAAGCCATTTACCTGACCAATTTCTTCGCCTTCAGTGGCAATTAATACTTGGCCATGATGAATATCTGCAATAGCACGTTCAGGTAAATATGACTCGCGGTATTCTTTTGCCCTTAACGACGCTTTAATGTTACCCGCAGTAATAGGCTTGCCTTCTGATTCGACTGATGCTTCTGACAGTAAATTTAAATGCCATAATGGACATAAAGGTAAACGTGTTTGATCTTCTGCGTGGCGAGCACCTGCCAGTAATAAAGCATGGATCGCATCTGAGTCAGCAAGAGCAGGTAAGTTATAGTATTGGCTAATACCTTTAACATAACGGATGTAATCGGTCAGCGTTGCTTCATTAAGCAATAGATCTTGCTCAAATTCACCATACATTGCCATACCATCACTTAAATCCGGCTCAGCAGCATCAAGCTCAGCCATGAGATAACGTTCGCCTATAATTATAAGCTTAACGTTAACTGTTTCTGATACTGGTATTTCATAGAGACGTTTATTCGTGATAGGTTGCCATTCAAGTTGGCCATCCATCAGAACATTTTTTAACTGTGGCCATAAGCTAGGATCACTTAAAATGGCTGTAATAGATAAAACAAGGTAACCGTTATGGGCTTGATGAAGTAGACCGTGTTTTAATTGTGGTTGTGTTTCACCGTCTTTAGCCGGATAAACTGCGCCAAATAACTTCTCATGAGTGACGTTGTCACCAGCAATGATGATGGGTTGTTCTACAGTGTTTCCATTATTTACACTTGATTTATTAATACTTTTTTTTAGCAATTCAATAATGTAATCACGATATAACGTGTTATCAGAAGCTGTAATGCGTAGAATGCGTGGCTGTAAATTCATCGCGGTGAAGCGGCGTATAGCATCTGACAAGCGAGACTGAAGGATGCCGACCAGAGTAGGTTCTAGATCATCATATTGATCTAATACGTGCTGATACGGGCTGTAATCTGGAAACATGTTACGCCAAGATTCTTCATGCATAAATTTATGATTTCTATTGTTACTGTGATAAAGATGTGCAGTATAAAGCAATCAAAGGGCTCATAATAGACACTTATCGTCTATATTTAAATTTCAATATTAAGCCGACTTAATATTAAGAGAATTGATTGTCATTTTACCGATCAAGAGTTACACTGTAACAGTTAACCTAAATAGTTTGAGAATTATCAATCCTATGAAATATCAGCAACTTGAGAACCTTGAAGCAGGTTGGAAATGGACTTATTTGGTGAAAAAATGGAAAGAAGGAGAGGCAATAACAAGCTTTATTGATCAAAGTGAAGCTGACGCAGCAATACAAACCTTGCTTGCGATTGAGCATGAACCAACCAAGGTTATCGAGTGGATTAATAATAATATGGCGAATAGTTTAGAAAATAAACTAAAACAAGCCATTAGAGCCAAACGAAAGCGACATTTTAATTCTGAACAGACGCATACCAAAAAGAAATCAATTGATCTGGATTATCGCGTTTGGGAAAAATTAGCTGAAAAATCACAAGAGTTAGGTTCAACGTTATCAGACACAATCGAATACTTGATCAGTGAAAGCTCTCGAACCGAACAAGCAAGTAAAACCGTTTCAAATTTGAAGAATGATCTTAACCAACTACTTAATTCAGATTCTTTTGAATAATATACTTTTTGATAAAGTCGTTGGGGCTTTTCTTTCAAGCTAAACTTTATTATTAAGGAGTGTGTAATGGAATATGTTCTTTTATTAGCTGTTGTGGTCATTTTTCTTGTATTTAAAGATCGACCTATAATGGTACTAGAGTTTAAAGATGGTGATCTTATCAAGACAAAAGGGCAAGTACCTACGGGATTTCAAACTGCGTGTCGAGATATTGCCCATAAAACCCCATTTTCTGGACGTGTAAAAGTATATAAAACACGATTTGCTACCAAATTAGATTTTTCAAATACAATTCCACAAAAAGTAAAACAACGTATAAAAAATGTTTTCCCTCATAATGTATCTACATCTAAACGTGGAAAAAGAGCGTAAATGTGGATTTTAAATAAAAAACGCTATCATTAACGGTGCGTTTTTTATTTAAATAAGGTTTAAAATGATAACTCCTTACACAAAACGATTATTAAAAGGGGATGATCTACGTCATTCACTATTAGAATTTATTCAATTAAATAAGATACAATCTGGTTCATTATTAACAGGTGTTGGTTGTTTATCTCAAGCTAAAATCAGATTAGCAAATGAGCAAAAAATATTACATCTCGATGGACCATTAGAAATTATATCTTTGTCTGGAACATTAACACCTAAACATGTTCATATACATATATCTGTAGCTAATGGTGAAGGGCGGGTATATGGTGGTCATTTAGTTCCTGGTTGTATAGTGTCTTATACCGCAGAGCTCTGTATGATTGAATATAATAATTTAAGATTTGAGTGTGAATATGATCGTCAAACTGGGTTTGATGAATTGGTTATATCGAACAATAACTAATTAGCCCAAGTGATGCATTCTTGGGCTGTAATTGTTATCTAATAGATTTCATTAATGCTTCTTTACTTTGAATAAAAAAGGCTATTTTTTCTTTTAATTCAGCTAGTTCATTTTCTGCTTTTAATCGTAGAATTGTTTCTTGTTCTAATTTTTCACCTATTTCAACGGCTAAATAACCACCCTTAATTAATGCCTTTGTTGTTACATTTGTTTCTGTCAGAGATTTTAATGCTTCAATCATGTAATAATGCTGATCGATATCTCTAATTGTAATTGCCATAGATACTCCTTTTGTTATTAATAATATCAAGAAGATAGCAATCAGTGAACCTTTTATTCTAATGCACTATAACTTTTAATATGTCTTATAAAAAAGCCACCTCTCGATGGCTTCAATACTCTAACTTATTGTTCTTTTACCTATTAAAATCTCTGAGAAATCCGTGTTTTGACAAGAGAAAGGAGAGCGTGATATATAAATAGCATCACCAGAACGCAATGAATCTATAAAAAAGTTACTCAACATTAATTGTGAATTATTATTATCTAAATGTTCCATTCCTAATAAGTAATAATGATTTTGGAATCGTAGAAATAAACCATTAAAATGACTAGAATAATAATTATTCGTACTACATTTTCGTGAAATCACCATTGATGCATGACCATCATTTAATGTTAACTGTAATGTATCTTGTGTAGCGTTATTATTTTTTGTTGAAAACTCATATGTAGCTTTCGTATTTACCGAGCTGATAATTGCTTGGATTAATAAAAAAACAATCGCACTAATAATGCCAATAAGCGCTTTATTTAACACTACAAATTTCCTGTTTAACGGTTGATGAGAAATCAACAAAATGGCCATTACTTATGCTAAACAATTGATAATAATTACATCCTTTACTCATCGGGAAGGCATACCATTGGCTTATACTGCTATTATCATTCTGTAATATTGCATTCTGTACTGGCTTAGGTAAATCAATACCATTATAAATAACAGGTAAGCCCTCAACAGAAGTTGTATCAACAAAAAACAAAAAACGATAACAAATTATTAATGTAGTAAAGAAAAAAGCAAGGCCAATAATAATATCAAGAAGTTTAATATTGCGAATACGTGTTTTTTTAACGGTCACATCATCTAATTCTTGATGAATCAAATTTTCTTTTTTTTCTAAATTAACAATAGGTTGAGTTTCATTTATTACATGTATATTTTTGTCTTCATTACTTACAACATTATTTTTCGGAGGGTGAGAACCATCGTCAATCAGTGCTGTTTGCCGAATACAGTAACCTAATTTAGGCTCCGTTGTTATTATTTTATGTTCACCAATTTTAGTAAAGGCAGTACGTAAATTTTTAATTGCAACCGTTAATGAATTATTGGTAACAATTTTACCTTGCCAGCATTCAGCTAATAAAACTTCTCTATATATTGTATTATTAGCAGCTTCAGCAAGAAGAGTGAAAATTAAGGTTTCCGATCGTGATGCTTTAATAAAAGCACCATCACTAATCCGCGTTATGGTTCTACGTGCAAAATCAACATCGAAACGCCCAAGACGTTTACAACCGCCGTTTACTTCATCGTTCATTTTTATTCTTATCTATCAGTTTTAGCTATAAAACAATAACTAAATTGTCATCAAATACACAATATCAAAGTAGAGACAGTGTCTTAGTATTCTATACAAAACCGCTAAATATGCAATTGTGAAACGGGTATAACTATCATAAAACCTATAACTCTTCGACATGATTTATTCTCTTTAAAAGATAATCTATACATTATTGTCTTAAATCTAAGTATTTTTATCGTAAATGTTAATTTCCTGCCTGATTAATGCAAGATAACTTATATTTTATGGTACTGATAGTGTAGAAAATTTAAATACGAAGAGCAAAACGCTGGTTTTTTATGGCTAAAAATAGGCAATAAAAGGGGATATTATTCATAGAGAATGATATATTTTGTTGAATTCTGCCTTAATCAATGGATGTTGATTACGATAAAAATAGTGTTAAGTAAGCTATAGTGATAAAGCTAAGATTATAAAGCAGGGAAGTTAGGCATTTTTCAAACATCTTAAAAACCAATTTCGGTGACCATATTGGATCGCAATGGTGCCATCTGGACGATCTGAACTTTAACAACTTGATGTACAAGTCGTTGATTTTCTTCGGTTGGATCAATTAAATAGATAACTTTATCGTATTGAAATGTCAGTGACTTTGATAATTTTCTTGGCTCTTGCCATGCAAAAATATCATGTAATTCATCTGTAGATTCACGTAATGGCCGATGCATGTCTTTAGGATATTGAGCAGCTTTAGCAAAACGTTGGTTAAAATCAGTGATAAAGTCGGGGAGCCATACATTAGCTTGTTCAATATTATCAATGTGTTGTAAACGCATTTCTTTGACTAAGCGATCTTGTAAGGTTTTGTTGGCACGCTCAACACGGCCTTTAGCTTGAGAGCTGTTTGCGCAAATCAATTCAATGTTTAAGTCATGCAATACACGACCAAACTGAGTGATGCGGTTTGTTTTTGCATCCCGTTTATTGACATGAAACACCGCATGTCGATCGCTGTAAAAAGCAGTGGGCTTGCCATATTGCTCAACATATTCGCGCGTGGCGACCATGTAATCAAACGCAGATTCTGTTTCACTAAAACGTAAGTTCATCAGTTTGCCGGTGGCATCATCAATGAAAACCAACAAACAACATTTGTCACTGCGACCTTCAAACCAATCATGATGTGAGCCATCTATCTGAATTAACTCACCATAACAATCACGACGATGACGTGGTTGATAAACACGAGGCTTACGTTTGAAATGTGGTACCCAAAGGCCATCAGCGATCATCCATTGGCGTAAGGTTTCTAATCCAATTTTAATGCCGTGGCGTTCAATCAGTTTTTCACGTGCTAACGTGGGTCCGAAGTCTGCGTAATATTCGTGGATGAGATTTAAAATACGCAGCCTAAGATTATCATCATAGCGATGATTACTTGGCACGCCGCGTTGTTGTGAAAGTAATCCGTTAGCACCGAACAGAGTAAAGCGTTTTACTAATCGTGATACTTGACGACAGCTCAAGTTCAGTCGGCGAGCAGCTTCAACACCAGTTATTTGTTTATCACAAACATCTTGAATAATTTTGATTCGGCTTAATTCATTTTCAGTCATAGTGAGCAACATTTATTGATTCCAGTTCATAGCAAAACCTATGATCTGAAGATAGTTCAACATGACATTTCTAACGGGTTCAAACCGGACATTTCTAAATGGGACCTACAACCTAAGTGCGCATTATGTATATTATGTTAAATACGGTATTAAATGTTCAGTATCTGATGCTATATTGTATGAACCTACGTTTAAGTACTCCTCTCTATCTTGTGCTTTATCAACAAAACCTGCTATTTAACAGTATTGGCTATTTACCATAAAATAGGTAATTAACACTTAATTTAAATACTGCCGCACATGTTCATTTTGCTTGGTACTTAAATTAAGTATTAATTACTCACAGATCAAAAAACAAAAAAACGGACAACCATTAAAATTGTCCGTTTAGTTCGTCTGTCAATAATCGTTTATGAAGATACTTTGCTAATAGATTTCAGATTTTGGTATTTCTCTAACATTAAATCTAGCTCTTCAGGCTGTATTGGTTTGGCTAAAAAACCATTCATACCAGCTTGCTGATAAAGAAATTGATCGCTTTGCATTGCATTTGCCGTTAAAGCAACGATTGGAATGTTAATATTGAGCTTTCTGATGTGTTTTGTTGCTTCTAACCCATCTAAAACTGGCATTGAGATATCCATAAGCACTAAATCATACGTTTTGTGACACTGTAACAGTTTTAAAACGGCTTCTTGCCCATGATTGGTTATGGTAACCTTATGTCCTCGACGCTCTAGCATTAATTTAGCGACTAACTGATTAGTTGGACTGTCTTCTGCAAGTAATATATCTAGAGGCCGTGTTGAATGTGTTAACTTATCAGTCGTTAAACTCGCAATCTGATCAATGGCTGGATTAATTGGAAAGATTATTTTAAAACAACTACCAACACCCAATTGGCTATTAAGTGTAATGTTGCCATGCATTTTTTTAATCAATAGCTGACTGATCGTTAACCCTAATCCTGTACCACCATACTTACGAGTGATGCTACCATCTGCTTGATGAAATGGATGAAATAGATTTTCTTGAGCATCTTCTGCAATACCAATTCCGGTATCAAAAACAGAAATTTCAATATCGTTATCTATTTTATTGGCCACAATTTTAACTGAACCGTCATCTGTAAATTTAATCGCATTACCAATGAGATTAAACATGATTTGAATAATTCGATTCTTATCGGCAAAAATGTATTCAGGAATTGATTTAGAAATATTACATTCAAGGAGTATGCCTTTTTTATTAGCCTCTGGTTGAAGTTGGTTCTTTACTAAAACAATACTATTAGAAAGATTTATATTACTGTTGAACAACTCAAAACTGCCTGATTCAATACGTGATAAATCAAGGATGTCATTGATAATGGTTAACAGTAAATGTGCTGATTGCTCCATTTGCCCTAGCCATTGTTGTTGCTCATTTTCCAAACCTGATGACGACAACATATCCATTAAACCTAATACAGCATTTAATGGAGTGCGTATTTCATGGCTCATCATAGCGATAAATTGTGATTTAGCTTTGTTAGCCGCTTCTGCTTGTTGGCGGGCTTGCTGTAAATCAAATAGCCGTTTTTTCCTTACAGTAATATCCTTTACCGTACCACGATAGCCCAGTAATACACCATGCTTACTATAGTAAGGTGTTCCACTAAAACTTAGCCATTGTTCTTTTTCATCAATAAATAATTGCCATTCAAGATCTTCAAACGATTTATTTTGCTGTAATTGTGTACGAAATTTTTGCTTGAAATCTTCATGGTCACCAAAAAAATCTAATATATTATCTTTATCTATTAAATGGTTAGCAATTTGAGGGGCCGAAATATAGCTAAATTTATAGTCTGTATCAATTTCCCAGAACCAATCACCAACAGTACGTGCAAAATCTTTAAATCGTTGCTGACTATGAATTAATTCTTGAGTCCTAGCGGTCACTAATGACTGTAATCGTTCACGGTAATCAATATCTATAATCGCTCGTTCAAGTAATGGTCTGAATCTATTAAGAACCCGACGACAACTTGATGTGAAATGCCCTTTTTCACAGCTCATAAGAATGATCATCGCATCGCCTGAGCTGATTTTTACGCCAGTGATTAAACTAGAATGACAAATATTTAATAAATCAGGACTTTTATTTTTAAATTCTTCAATGTCTTTAGGTGAATATAAAGCAATACATTCTCCGTTTATGCAGCGATTAAAGGTGCTGCTTACTTGCCAATGACTTAAATCAAGGGCCGTTACTGTACTCATTAATACTTGTAAATCAGATGCTTCGTCGTCACGCGTTAAAACTATTGCATTATCAAAGGCAATGAACTTTCTTAATACTTCTAATAAGCTATTAAATACTTGTCGTTTATTATTGGCGCCAGCCATTGCAGAAACACCTTCTAGAATAGCCGCATTCTCTATTCGTAATTGTGTTTCTCGTTCTTGGGTACGCTGAAGATCTAATAATGTTTCTTGTAGTTTTTCTGAATCACTACTAATCATAATTATTAGTCCCTATGAAAAACAACAGCTGAAATCATTAAATTGCCATGAGCATTCTCACCCGTAACAAATTGTCCTTGCTCTCCAAAAGTAAATGGACAAACAAAAGGTTTATTATGCATGGCTATATTTACATAAACAGCAACTTCTTTCATACGTTGTTGAACTTTAAGCATACACCCAGCACAATATATCGTTAGACCGCCAATAGGATTTAATTTAATACCATTAGTTGCCGTAATTACTCGTCCAGCTCGCGTTATTAAGCGCGCATCTGTACCCGTCATAAAATATAAACGCTCGCCTTCAATAATTGAGGCAAACATTTTTAATCCATTCGTTTGTGTGACCATCAAAGGATGCGCTAATTTAAAATACGGTAAATCATGAATAGTTCCGACTAAACGACCAAGAGGGTTTAAACTGCTTTCGTTTATAATACTGCTGTTCGCTTCAAATTTTTGTTGGATCCATTTTTGGTAAACATCAGCTGCAGGTTGATGATCTAATTCAATAACGTCACGACCACGTACTTTTGTTGCAATCGCAGAATACTCTGTTGCGGCATAACCGGAGTGGAAAGAAAAACTTATTTCACAATTAGGATAAAATACTGCAATACCTATACCTTGTTGTGTTTGTTGTTCTTGATTAAATATCTGCCACTTACCTTCTACATTATTATCTGCCGCACTACCACCTATGATTGCAATGTTTTTTCCGACAACATCTTCTATGCCTCGAATAACCTCTTCTTCATTACCCGGTGTTGCATGAAGTAATATTAGTGCCGGAGCTTCACCAATACGGCCACTATTATTAATTGCTTTGAGTATTGCCTGTCGCGCTATATTAAATATAGAACTATTAGAGGAAACAATAGATGTTCCATAAGTACCAACGATGTCATTAATAGCCCAAAGTGCGATACCTTGTCCTTTTATATATCCCTCTTCTGTCATAAAACCCTGACAAGATGAACATGCAAGAAAAGGAGTATTTGGGTAATGTTCAGTCAACGTTGCTTGTAAAATATTGCAATCGTAATCTTCTGAAAAATACAGCAATAATAATGATGGTGGTGCTATTTTCTCATCTAATTTATTGATAGCTTCAACAATTGCGTCGTGAGAATTATTTAGCAAAGAAAAACTTGTTGCAATATCCATAGCCATATCTTTTTAATTTTCCCCTATCATAATCATTTTTCTGAATACGATCAGTAAGCAAATCATTTTTAATTGTTATTTTTTATCTTATTATTAAGAATTAACCCGTTATCTCCTATCATAGTACAGTTAATCGACGCATGGAGTGTTATGTCACATTCAATT
This sequence comes from Photobacterium sp. NCIMB 13483, assembly GCF_003025475.1. Classification (NCBI taxonomy): domain Bacteria; kingdom Pseudomonadati; phylum Pseudomonadota; class Gammaproteobacteria; order Vibrionales; family Vibrionaceae; genus Photobacterium; species Photobacterium sp. NCIMB 13483. The sequence goes on along the minus strand of NZ_PYLV01000004.1, from coordinate 145,053 downwards.
ACTCAAAATGTTATCTTGGTTACAGGTGGTGCAAAAGGTATTGGTAAAGGTATTTGCCAATATTTATCCAATAAAAATAATATCGTCATTGCTATCGATATTGATATTGATGCTGGTCATCAACTTGTTGCCGATAATCCTAAAATACGTTTTTGGCCTGCGGATGTAACTAATAAAAATGACCTCACAACAATTATTAATGAGATCACATTACAATTTGGTCAACTCAATGGCCTTGTTAATAATGCCGCGATTGCCAATCCTTATAACACACCATTAGATTTATTACCCATTGATGAATGGCAGCGTATTATTGATGTTAACTTAACAGCGCCGTTAATGGTCACGCAACAATGTTTATCTTTATTAAAGGCCTCACATGGAAGTGTTGTTAATATTGCTTCAACACGGGCATTACAATCAGAGGCGAATACCGAGGCTTATAGTGCAACTAAAGGAGGCATTGTTTCTTTAACGCATGCATTAGCGGTAAGTTTAAGTCCAGAAATAAAAGTAAATTGTGTTTCACCTGGTTGGATAAATGCTACAAACGACATCCTAAGCCAATCAGATCATCAACAACATATTAGTGGGCGTGTTGGAAATACTGATGATATTGCTGAGGTAATAGAGCTTTTAATTTGTACTCAATCGGGATTTATTACAGGGCAAAATTTCGTTATTGATGGCGGAATGACAAAGAAAATGATTTATACAGAGTAAAAAATTGTGACAATACTTTTACTCTGTATAAGGTATTCGGCGCAAAATAGCGTCGAATTGCATTTATTTAATGACAGTAAATTGTGATGAATAAATATCGTTATTAACTTTAAGATCAATAGCCCATGTCATCTTATCGTGGGTACAATTAGGAACAGTAAACTTACCAAGCCAACCATCCTTTTGTTGCGTAAATTCAATCGGCAATATACCCATATTCATAGTAATACCGCTAACAGTTGCGCTTGGAGCTACATCAATATTACTAATATGCAGTTCAAGTGGTGTATCTGCTTGTGGTTCTTTTGATAATAATGTGACCGTAGCCTGCTTATTATTAATAGTAAATACACAGTTTCCAGCATTCAAATTACAGGTGGTTATCTGCGCTTGATTCGGTGTTTTTGGTTGGTATGTTACTGTTCTCCAAACAAAAGCAGAGATTAAAATAATCATTAAAACAATAATTTGAATTAATCGTCCTCGTGTTAATTTTTGTGCTGCCATGTCTATTTATTCCTTAGTTACTATTCTGATATGTTCTGAAACTAAAATACTTTATACGTGATATTAAGTGCTAACCTTATAAGGAGCTAATTTTTTTCCTATTTAATTACATGGGTATAGCAATAAATGACCTCAACAAGTATAACACCACCCATGATTCAAGGTTGTTATCATTGTGGTGAACCAATACCTGATAAATGTGAATTTAGCGTTGAAGTTCTCGGCGAATCTCGCCATTTATGCTGTGCTGGGTGTAAAGCGGTTGCAACAATGATCGTTGAAAATGATTTAACTAATTATTATGAATATCGAACCCAACCCGCTCAAAAAACTGACTTAATTCCTAATCATTTAAAGACATTATTACTTTATGATCATCAAGATATTCAAGATGATTTTGTGAGTGAAAATGCACAACACCATAAGGAAATTTTGCTTTCTGTCGATGGTGTTTCCTGTGCTGCATGTGCATGGTTAATCGAAAAACAACTATATAAACAAAGCGGTGTTATTACGGTTGAAGTTAATATTACAACTCATCGTGCTTTATTAGTGTGGGACGACTCATTGATAAAGTTAAGCCAATTACTCACGATTATGCATCAACTCGGTTATAAAGCAGCACCGTTTGAAGTTGATAAGCAAGAACAACAATACCAACAAACGATGCGTCATTATCTTTATAAATTAGGCGTAGCAGGCATTGCAACGATGCAAGTAATGATGTTGGCCATTGCACTCTACTTTGACGTTTTCGATAAGCATGAGAATAGTTTTAGGCACTATTTACGTTGGATAAGTCTGTTTATTACAACACCGGTATTATTATATTCAGCATTACCTTTCTACCTTAATGCATGGCGTAATATTAAAGGGTTCACATTAGGGATGGATGTCCCCGTTTCCATTGCCTTACTCTGTGCTTATAGTGCGAGTATATATGCCACAATTACCGATCAAGGTGAAGTGTATTTTGAATCAATTTCGATGTTCACTTTTTTCCTACTTCTTGGTCGCTTTTTAGAAATGCGAGCACGGCGTCATGCAACAGCCATCAGTGCTAACCTATTAAAGCTTATTCCAACAATGGCCACTCTCGCATCTGGTGAACAAGTAGCTGCTAAAACATTAAAAGAAAGTGACGTTGTCACAGTGCTGCCTGGGGAATATTTACCAGCTGATGGCGTTATCATTCAAGGCTCAACGACTATCGATGAATCAATGCTGACGGGAGAATCAATCGCGGTTAAACGATCTAAAAATGCCCATGTTTTTGCAGGAACACTAAATGGCAATGGCAATATAACCATAAAAGTAACACATAACCGTAAAAATACCTTTATCTCTAGTATCATACGATTACAAGATCATGCTTTATATTCTAAGCCCAAAATTGCAGTAATGGCTGACAATGTTGCTCGTTATTTTGTGGCCGTTATTCTCGTTGTTGCTTTAATGACATGGCTATACTGGCAAGTTTATCGCCCACAAGATGCATTATGGATAACATTGGCAGTGTTAGTTGCTACTTGTCCTTGCGCACTGTCACTTGCAACACCAACGGCTTTAACTTGTTCAACATCAAGTCTCGGTCGATTAGGGTTATTGGTTCGACGTGGTCACGTTCTTGAAACTCTGTGCAAAGTGAACCATGTCATTGTCGATAAGACAGGCACTCTAACCGAGGGCAATATTCAATTAGTTGCAATAACCGTTTTTGGTCAATATTCTACATCTGATGTGCTTACTTATGCTGCTGAATTAGAACGTTATGCTAATCACCCATTAACTAAGCCTTTTCTTCCTTATCAAGCACAAATGCCTCTTTTTAACAGTGTTGAAAATATTGTCGGTTATGGTTTGAGCGGCATAATTAACAACCAACAATGGCGCATTGGTAAGTATGAATTTGTACGGCATCATCAACCCTATTTAGGTCATCCTACTGATATTGAATACTCTGATGCCTATTCAATATGGCTTTCGTGCGAAAACCATATCGTTGCGGCATTTAAGCTTGAAGATCCACTTCGACAAGATAGTAAGCAACTGATTGATAGCTTCAAGCAACAAGGAATAAAAGTGACAATGTTAACAGGAGATAATTCTATTCATGCCCAACGTGTTGCTAAACAAGTAAATATTGATAATTTACATGCCAATATGACCCCGATGAGTAAATTGAATTTTTTAAAGAAAATACCCGCAACGGATGTTTCATTGATGATTGGTGATGGTATTAATGACGCCCCTATTTTAGCAGGATCTCACCTGTCTATCGCCCTTAGTAGTGGGACTGATATTGCTAAATCATCAGCAGATATGGTGCTATTGGGCAATAATTTATTATCTATTATAACTGCGCGTCAATTAGCTTTACGTACTCGTAATATTATTCGAGAAAATTTAGCGTGGGCATTAGGCTATAATTTAATTATTCTTCCATTGGCTGTCGCTGGGCTTGTTGCACCTTATATTGCTGTTATAGGTATGTCCGCAAGTTCGATTATTGTTGTATCAAATTCTTTAAGGTTATTAAGATAAATGGCAATTCTTTACATATTAATACCTATAGTGCTCATTTTTATTTGCCTTACAATCATGGTTTTTTTATGGGCTGTACACAATAATCAATTTGAGGATTTAGAGCGCCAAGGGCACAATATTCTGTTTGATGACGATGTCGAAAAGCCTCAACATTGTCCTAAAACATCAATAAAAAACACTACTACAATATCTGATTCTAGTAATGACCGAACTTAACTTTGTTGCTGCATTACTCATAGGTTTAACTGGAGCTGGTCATTGTATTAGTATGTGTGGCGGTATTGCTGCGGCGGTAACCATCGGGATGCCAAACAAGCCCCAGCACCATTGGATATATTTACTTTATTACAACCTTGGTCGTATCAGTTCTTACATGATCGCTGGCTTGATTGTTAGTCAGGTCGTGGTTGAAGTTTCTGCCTTAAGTGGGTCAACTAATATATTGATTTCACTGCGAATATTAGCTTCTATCATGATGATTATATTGGGGTTGTATATTGGTAAATGGTGGTCAGGTTTGACGCATATTGAGCGTATAGGACATGTTATTTGGCGTTTCATTTTACCGCTAACAAAACACTTTCTACCATTAACATCACCGCTAAAAGCGATCCCTTTTGGTTTCCTTTGGGGATGGTTGCCTTGCGGATTAGTGTACTCAACATTAACGTGGGCGGCAGTCTCTGGTAGTGCTATTGATGGTATGATTATTATGCTTGCTTTTGGCTTAGGTACTTTACCTGCAATGCTTGCTCTTGGATCTATTGCTGACAAATTCAAATCATTATTGAACAACAGTTATTTCAAACGTATAAATGGATTATTTATCATCATTTACGGTATTCATACTGGTTACATTGCAATCAATCAAATATGGTAAGGTTTTTAACACTCGTAATATTGCTTCATAATATGTTAAAATATTGACCTACATCAAATTGGTTAGATAGGCATATGATTTCAGACAAATTTACCACAAAACGTATCCAATCAGGTGGATGTGCTATTCACTGTCAAGATTGCAGTATTAGCCAGCTATGTATTCCATTCACGTTGAATGAATCAGAGTTAGATCAACTGGATCAAATAATCGAACGTAAAAAGCCAATCCAGAAAGGTCAAGAGCTCTTTAAAGCGGGTGATGAGCTGAAATCATTATATGCCATTCGTTCTGGTACTATCAAAAGTTATACTATTACAGAGCAAGGTGATGAGCAGATCACAGCATTCCATTTAGCGGGTGACTTGGTTGGATTTGATGCCATTAATGAAATGCAGCACCCTAGCTTTGCGCAATCACTTGAAACATCAATGGTCTGTGAAATACCGTTTGAAATTCTTGATGATTTGGCAGGTAAAATGCCAAAACTTCGCCAACAAATCATGCGCTTGATGAGCAGTGAAATTAAAGGCGATCAAGAAATGATTTTATTGCTGTCTAAGAAAAATGCGGAAGAGCGTTTAGCTGCATTTCTTTACAACTTATCACTGCGTTTTTCTCAACGAGGCTTCTCTCCTCGTGAATTTCGTTTAACAATGACACGTGGTGACATTGGTAATTACCTTGGCTTAACGGTTGAAACAATTAGTCGTTTATTGGGACGTTTCCAAAAGTCTGAAATGTTAAGTGTTAAAGGTAAATACATTACAATCTTAGATCATGATGAACTAGCCAAGCTTGCTGGTGTGAGTAAGAATAACAATTTATAACCTTATAATACCCTATCTAATCTATTTATAAGCAGGTGCTATTTTAGCGCCTGTTTTTATATCTATCACTACTACATATAACTGTTCATTTATCCCATTTTTGCATTTTATTGCTCAAACTACTCCCCATTTTGGTGAGTTTAGAGTACAGTAAATATTATGTTAATTTTTTAATCACTTGATTTGAAAGTGTATCTGATAAATACAACGGTAAATGTGTTTCTTTGTTCTTGCTTATTCAGAAAAAAGATTCTGCCGTAGGGAGACATTATTATGCAAAAATATAAAAACATACTTGTTGTCGCTGATCCTGAACGTGAGCAACAACCAGCAATATCTCGTGCTATTCATTTAGCGAAGACTTGTGATGATGTGAAAATTATTGTTTTCCTTGCTATTTATGATTTTTCGTATGAAATGACATCAATGCTTTCTTCTGACGAACGTGACGCAATGCGTCGTGGTGTCGTTATGCAGCGCGAAGAATGGCTAAAAGAAATCATACAGCCACACGCTGAGCTTGGTCTTAACATTGAGATTAAAGTCGTATGGCATAACCGTCCTTACGAGTCCATTATTGCCGATGTGTTCAGTCAAGATATTGATTTATTAATAAAAGCCACACATGAACATGCAAAATTAGGATCAGTTATCTTTACACCAACAGACTGGCATCTATTACGTAAATGCCCTGTTCCTGTTTTATTAGTAAAAGGTGAAAACTGGCCAGCAAATGGTAACGTTCTTGCTTGTGTTAATTTATCTGCTGAAGATGAAACTCATGACGATCTTAACGATAAGATTGTAAAAGAAGCTATCGCCTTCTCATCAATCACACATGCAAACGTGAACTTGGTTAACGCCTACCCTGCAACGCCTGTCAATATCACGATTGAACTACCAGAGTTTGATCCAGCATCATACACAGATGCAGTACGTGGTCACCACTTAATGACAATGAAAGCATTACGTCAAAAGTATGCCATAGATGAAGAACAAACCTATGTAGTTGAAGGTTTAGCTGAGGATGTTATTCCACAAATTGCCGATGAGATTAAAGCAGAGCTTGTTATTCTTGGTACGACTGGACGCACTGGTTTATCTGCGGTCTTTATTGGTAATACGGCAGAAAATACAATTGATAGTCTAAATTGTGACTTATTGGCTTTAAAACCGGATGGTTATATTAGTCCATTAGCACCTAATTCTATCGACGAATAATTTTTTCGTTTGATATACATATACCAATAAACGCCTCAACAGAGGCGTTTATATTATTTAGGTTCGGCTTCTTTTTCATTGGCAAGCCATTTAGCAAACTTCGTTAAATACCATTCATTTTCTTGTTTCGAACAGTAAGCTCGACTCAATTTACGGTGTTTCCACTCCGCAGCGATTGACACACGCGTTTGATTTGTCGCTCGTTTACCTAGATATGTTTCACAAAGCTGACTGTTAGACATTTGTCGTGCATAGCTATTAACACTGCTTCCCTGTATACCCATCTGCTGCGCTTGATGTGAACTACATCCCACAATTACACAACACAGACCAGTAAGCATAATTAGTCGTGGTTTTATCATTCTTCATATCCTATAAAGCAAAACAGCATCGGCTCAATAAAGAACCCGATGCTGTTTTGTGACTAATTGTGATTATATTTAAACGTTAGTAACATCAATAAACATACTTTCATCGATGTTAGTTGATGATACTTTTGCTTCAGTGAAAGCATACTCAGCCCTCTCACCTTCACGATCTAATGGTAAATTAACAAAATCAAATAAGTTCTTATCTGCTAATTGGCTTGGGCTGATATTTTGAATTGATTTAAAAATCGCATCGACACGACCTGGGGTCTTTTTATCCCAATCAATCAACATTGCTTTAATGCTTTGACGTTGTAGGTTCTCTTGTGAGCCACAAAGGTTACAAGGAATGATCGGGAACTGCTTATATTCAGCGTATTTGATCAGGTCTTTTTCACGGCAGTATGTCAATGGACGAATAACAACATTTCGGCCATCATCAGAGCGTAATTTAGGTGGCATCGCTTTTAGACGTGAACCATGGAACATATTTAAGAATAATGTTTCTACGATATCATCTAAATGGTGACCTAGTGCAATTTTAGTCGCACCAATTGTTTCAGCAAAAGAATACAGCGTACCACGGCGTAAACGAGAGCATAAGCCACAGGTCGTCTTACCTTCTTCAACTTTTTCCTTAACAACAGAATAAGTATCTTTATCAACAATATAGTAAGGAATATTTAGGCTTTGGAAATACTCTGGCAAAATGTGCTCAGGAAAGCCTGGTTGCTTTTGATCAAGGTTAACCGCGACAACGTCAAACTTAATTGGCGCTGCTTTTTGTAAATTAAGCAGAATATCCAGCATCGCAAATGAATCTTTGCCACCACTAATACATGCCATTACCACATCACCTTCTTCGATCATGTTGTAATCAATAATGGCGTTACCCATATTGCGGCGAAGACGTTTTTGCAGTTTATTATATTCAAGTGTTTCTTTACGGTTATCTGTCTGATTCATTACTACTTCTCGAACTACCGACAACATCGATAGTAGAATTGCGGGATAAGAATTTATAGGGCATGAATTATACGTATTTTATTGTTGACTGGAAATAGCTATCCACAATAAAAAAGCCCAGCACATAATGGCTGAGCTTGTTTAATCAAAATGATTGAAGGATTACTTAAAAAATCCCATTACAAACTTTTTCACTTGGTCAATTAAACGACTAAAGAAACTGCCTTCATCAACCGCTTCTAAAGACACAAGTGGTTGTGTGCCGACTTGTTTATCATTTACAGAGTAAATAATCTCACCCACTTGTTGCCCTTTCGCAATTGGAGCCTCAAGTTCACTGTTTAACTCAACACTAGCAGTTAACTTTTTTGTATCGTTACGTGACAATGTCACATAACTTGTTTTATCAACACCTAGCTTCACTTGATCTTTATTACCAAACCATACATGTTCAGTAATGATCTCATCACCCGCTTTATGAGGCGTTACTGTTTCAAAAAAGCGGAAGCCATAGTTCAAGAGTTGTTTACTTTCAATCTCACGCGTTTTAGTACTTTTAGTTCCCATAACAACCGCAATTAAACGCATGTCACCTTCAGTGGCTGAACTGGTTAAGCTATAACCTGCACCACTGGTGTAACCTGTCTTCATACCATCAACGTTCATACTTGGATCATAAAGCAAGCCATTACGGTTACGTTGGGTAATATTGTTATAGGTGAATGATTTCTCACTATACAGTGGGTAAATACTTGGTAAATCACGGATAAGCGCCTGGCCTAACAAGGCAATATCATAAGGTGTGGTATATAAATCGTCATTGTCTAAGCCATGTGGGTTAGCAAAATTAGAGTTATTCATTCCTAATTTTTTTGCCCATGAGTTCATTAAACTTACAAATGATTGCTCAGATCCCGCTACGTGTTCTGCAATTGCCACACTTGCATCATTACCTGATTGAATAATCAAGCCACGAAAGAGATCCATTAGTGGAACTTCGCTACCCACTTCAATAAACATTTTGGATGAATCAGGAAAATTTTTCGCCCAAGCATTACGGCTAATAACAACAAGATCTTTCTCATTGATATTACCTTGCTTCATTTCTTGACCGGCAACATAGCTTGTCATTAATTTCGTCAAGCTCGCTGGGTTTAACTTTTCGTTTGCATCCTTCTCTACTAAGACCTTACCTGTATTGTAATCCATCAATACATAGCCTTTGGCACTTAATGTTGGTGCATCAGGTACGACTGTTGGCATTGCAGCAAATGCTGAAGATGATAAAGAGTAAAGCGCAGTAGCACCGACAAGAGACAAAAAACGAGTAGTCTTTTCCATGTTAGGCAAAATTCCTTTAAAAAACGATAAAATCAATCTACATAGCTATTAAGGACTTGCAGAAACCTAATAGGTATTGAGATTGGCTGCCAGTATATCGAAAAAATATAATAAAACAGGTCTTGGTAACATTGTCTTACGAATTCCTATCACTGATTACATTTATAACGTTAATTGCTTTAAATATAAATCATTACGAGCAATTAACTACTGCTTATTTGATTTTAAATTAATAAATACTGCTGTGTTCGCATTTTTATTACTGCACTAACAGAGAATCTCTATTAAATAGTTATAGGTTAGGTTAAATTTATTCTATTGCTGTTTATCAATTAGGAACAAGTATGAATAATTACAATAAATTAGAACGTCATGCTAAAAAGCTATCTCGACTTGGGCATCTTAGTGCTATTTGTGGTTGGGATCAGGCTGCAATGATGCCTAATGGTGGTGCACAAGCGCGTTCAGAAGCAATGGCTGAGCTTGCTGTTATGTCACATGAATTGGCCACCGCTCCTTATTTAGAAAATTGGTTTGCAGAAGCAGAAAAAGAACATCTTACCGCAGAACAACGTGTCAGCCTTGCTGCCCTTAAACGTCATTGGATGATGCATAATATTTTACCCGCCGATCTTGTCGAACAGCAATCACTTGCCGGTTCTCAATGCGAACATGCTTGGCGTTCACAACGTACAGAAAACGATTGGGATGGCTTTAAAGCTAACTTAAAGCCTGTGGTTGAATTAGCTCGCCAAGAAGCCGCTATTCGCTCACAAGCAACAGGCTTAAGCCGTTATGATGCTTTACTGGATATTTATGAGCCAGGAATGACATCTGCAGTACTCGACGGTATTTTTGCTGAAGTAAAATCATGGTTACCTCAACTAATTCAACAAGTCGAAGCTAAACAGGCAACAGAAGAAATATTACCTCTAACGACTCCATTTGCTATCGACAAACAACAAGCACTAAGCCTTGATGCAATGGCTTTACTGGAATTTGATTTTGACCACGGACGACTAGATATCAGTACTCACCCATTTTGTGGTGGCGTACCAACGGATGTTCGTATTACAACCCGCTATGATGAAAATGATTTCACTTCTGCATTGATGGGGGTCATTCATGAAACCGGCCATGCACGTTATGAGCAAGGCTTACCACAACAATGGCGTGATCTTCCTGTCGGTGAAGCACGTTCAATGGGCATTCATGAATCACAAAGTTTATTTTGTGAAATGCAATTAGCGCGTAGTCCTGCATTTAGCAGTTTATTAGCGCCAATGGTGCAAAAATCATTTAATTCAACAACAGCATCATTATCGGCTGAGAACCTTCGTTTGATTAATACACGCGTTAAACCAGGATTTATTCGCGTTGATGCAGATGAAGTGACTTACCCTGCACATGTTATCTTACGTTATGAAATTGAACGTGACTTAATTGAAGGTAAAATTGAAGTGGATGATATTCCAACGATTTGGGACCAAAAAATGACCCAATATCTTGGTATTTCAACGCAAGGTAACTTCACTAATGGTTGTATGCAAGATATTCATTGGACTGACGGTAGTTTTGGCTATTTTCCAAGTTATACCCTAGGTGCAATGTACGCAGCACAATTTATGGCGACCATTAATAAAAAAATGGATGTTGAACAGCTTGTCACTCAACGCAATCTAACGCCAATATTTGAGTGGTTGCATGACAATATTTGGAGCAAAGGATCAACATTATCAACCGATGAACTGGTGGAGCAAGCAACTGGCGAAACACTTAACCCAGAGCATTTTAGAAAACATTTAGTGCAACGTTACTTAAATAATTAGTGATTGTTTTTTATGAACGACAAACAATGAAAACAGTAATTATTTTATTTAGTTGTAGTATTTATCAAAATAATCTCGATTAGATCACGGTTTAATCAGTATTGTTTTTTATACTCATTAACAATAAAAATAACAATTACCCTTTAAGGATTTAAGAATGACTTATAAAGCAGCAGATCTCAATTACCATGGCGAAAATTGTGGTGTGCATAACTGGATCACAGATGGCGGCCAATCATTCTACTGGCATCCTGATTGGTTACACATTGCTGAAGATGAAACAGGCCTTCACAGTCGACATGAAATTGAAGTTGAAAAAGGTGGAGAAATCACTAAAGGTCATGCTGTTCATGCGATTTTGAAGCGTTTAAATGAAATGTTAAGCAACGATCACGCTTAAATTACACACTAGAAATTATTAATGTTTCATAAAAAAGCCACTATCAGCATTGATGATAGTGGCTTTTCTTTTATCTATTAATTAGCAGAATTAAGCGTATCGATTCGCTGTATTCTCAGCAACTTTTACAATAACTTTAACTGCAAGTTCCATACCTTCAACAGTGATAAATTCATGAATACCGTGGAAATTATAACCGCCAGTAAAGATATTAGGACAAGGTAAACCCATAAATGATAGTCGAGCACCATCAGTGCCACCACGAATAGGTTTTATTTCCGGCTTAACATCACAATCAAGCATCGCTTGCTGAGCAATATCAATGATATGTGGGAAAGGTTCCACCATTTCACGCATATTATAGTAAGAGTCCGTTAAGATCAGTTCTACTCGGCCCTGTGTCAACTTGCTGTTCAGCTCGTCTACTTTTTGTTGTATGAAGGCTTTACGCTTCTCTTGACCATCACGATCAAAATCACGAATGATATAACCCAATTCAGTACGAGCAACAGATGCTTCCATTGATTTAAGGTGGTAAAAACCTTGATAGCCATCAGTGCATTCAGGCGTTTCATCAGCAGGCATCATTAATTGAAATTGTGCTGCAATGTTCATGGAATTAACCATTTTATTTTTTGCAGTGCCTGGATGAACGTTGACACCATGACAAATAACATCTGCAGAAGTTGCATTGAAATTTTCATATTCCAACTCACCAATTGGGCCTCCATCGATAGTATAAGCCCACTGTGCACCAAACTTTTCAACATCAAATAAGTTTGCGCCACGACCGATTTCTTCATCCGGTGTAAAACCAATACAAATATCGCCATGCTTAATTTTAGGATTGGCAATAAGATAAGCGATAGCTGTCATGATCTCAGCAACCCCCGCCTTATTATCAGCACCAAGCAGCGTTGTACCATCTGTCGTAATTATATTGTGACCGTGTAACTTATTAAGATCTGGGTATTGAAATGGAGAAAGGATTTCATCCCCTATTCCTAATGCAATATCGCCACCACGGTAGCTCTCAACAAGCTGTGGGCGAACATTTTTACCTGAAGCATCAGGTGCGGTATCCATATGAGCAATAAAACCAATTGCAGGAATATCACCTTCCATATTTGCAGGTAATCGTGCGGTAAGGTAGCCATTGTTATCTAGAGCAACGTCACTAAGCCCTAACTCAACCATTTCTGATTGAAGAGCCTCAGCAAATACACGTTGCCCAGCTGTACTAGGGCAAGAGGAAACTGCATCGTTAGATTGAGTGTCAAAACTTACATATCGTAAAAAACGTTCTATTAACTTATCCATAAAGTCGCCTTTCTTGCTTGAGCTGACAGCTTATACTGCCCTTATCTATTATTGGCTACATTATGATTATATAGAAAACAAATGACATTGAGATACATCATCATTAAGGCTTTTTTTTTGTAAAATGAGTCCCCATTTTTAAATGAATATTTAATTAAACAGCATGATTTATTTGAAATTAAGTATTATTGATGAATTCAAAAGGTGCGTTATTTTTAATAACAAACACATAAAGTTATAGTGCGTTAGGTTGTAGATCTAAAAAAAAGCTCCTATATAAAGGAGCTCTTTGTACCTATCTTAATAGTATTACGCATTAAATGTGTCATTGTTAAGCGGCTCACTGACATTATCATCAGATTTTGGCTTATTACTATCATTTGGATTAGATACAGAAGTGACCTGTAGAGTAATACCAAACATATTACGATAGATAATTGCTTTTACATTAAAGAAAAATGGTAATGTCCAAATTAATCCAATACCTGCCGTCGCAATAGACATGAAAAAGAAGATCATTACGATTAAGTAAATTGCAGTCATTGGCATTACTTTACGCACTGTCGCCATGAAGGAATATTGAATGGCTTTAATCGGTGTAATGCGCTTCTCACACACAAGCAAGATAGCCATGCTTAGCGCCATTGTTAAAAACAACCCAACTAAAGGAAAAATGCTGCTACCAATCCCCTGAATAGAAGAAATTAATAACATTGTAATAATCGATACGAGTGTAAACGAAAATCCTTTAACGATTTGACTTGGTTTTGTTGGCAGCCCTACTGAATGATTAAGCGCCATTAAGCTAACCCCAGCATATAATGGAGCAATCAAAACATCAGACCAAAAGTTGGCCATAAAGCCTGCTTTTAGAATATCTGCGGTAAACCCCTTCCCAGTTATAAAAGCGTCAAAAAACACATTAGGATTACCTAACTGAACTTTTAAACTTAATAGCAATAATGCGATTTGTGCAATAAATAAACAAATAACAGCAGGCAAAAACTTAGTGAAATTCTTTGCTGTAATTTTGAACGCTTCTTGAAGAACGGCAATCGGTTGTAGATCAACATCACCCTTCATTGCTTTTTCAATTGAACCGCCAACGTGAAAACTTTTTTTAGTTGTCTCTTTCATACTCATATCATCATTATTTGGGTACTTGTATTGTACGTCACTCATCATGGTACAAAAACACTATTCACGTAAAAATTTATTTCAAAACCATGTTACCGCCTGAAAAACAGACAATAAATTACTTGCAAGGCGATATCTACCGCTTTTTTATACTTTGTTACACATGTCACCAACGATAATTGAACGTAAGTAAAAGAATTTTGAGCTTAAAAATAAAACATTTTGATTATCACTTTAATCGTAATTTATTTTTTCAGTATTATTTATAATAGCGACCATATTGCAACGGATCGACGTGCTATCATTAAAGTAAGCAGCGTCTAATCTATAAATTTAGTGAGAAAATGCTTTAAATTGAAAGACTACAGGTCTATTATGCGCCCCTAATTTTAGCCAAAATATTGGGGCTTAACCAATCAGTCCCAAGGTGGAGATAACGTAGAATTGAACGTTGCAAAAACATCTAAGAAACCTGTAATTCAGCTGAAGGGTCTTAGCAAAAGCTTTGACGGTAAGCAAATCATTACAGGTTTGGACCTAGACGTAAACGATGGTGAATTTTTAACCATTTTAGGTCCATCAGGCTGTGGCAAAACCACAGTGCTTCGTCTTATTGCTGGCTTTGAAACTGCCGATAACGGTCAGATTACTATTGCCAATAAAGATGTTACTGACATTCCAGCTGAACAGCGTCTCGTTAATACGGTGTTTCAGAGTTATGCACTGTTTCCACATATGACAGTGTTTGAGAACGTCGCGTTTGGTTTACGCATGCAAAAAGTGCCATCGAGTGAAATTGAACCTCGAGTTATGGAAGCATTGCGTATGGTGCAACTTGATAAGTTTGCCCCTCGTAAACCACATCAATTGTCCGGTGGCCAGCAACAACGTGTTGCTATTGCCCGTGCAGTTGTTAATAAACCAAAAGTTCTTTTGCTTGATGAATCACTTTCTGCACTTGATTACAAATTACGTAAACAGATGCAGCTTGAACTGAAGCAACTTCAGCGGAAACTTGGTATTACTTTTATTTTCGTTACTCACGATCAAGAAGAAGCACTATCAATGTCTGACCGAATTATCGTTATGCGCGATGGTTGTGTTGAACAAGATGGTAGCCCTCGTGAAATTTACGAAGAACCGACGAACCTCTTTGTTGCTCACTTTATCGGCGAGATCAATGTATTTGATGCCATCGTTAAAGAACGTTTAGACAGTAAACGTATCATGGCAGATGTTGAAGGTCGTCACTCTTTAATCCACTGTGAGCTTGATGTTGCTGTTGGCGACAAAGTGAAAGTGCTATTACGCCCAGAAGATATCCGCATTGAAGAGATTCATAACGGTGAACAAGCGACGGGTATTTTAGGTAAGGTTAAAGAGCGTACTTATAAAGGTATGACGCTTGATTCTGTGGTACAGCTAGATTCAGGAAAATCGGTAATGGTTAGTGAATTCTTCAACGAAGATGATCCTGACGTAGACCACTCTCTTGATCAAAAAGTTGCCATTACTTGGGTTGAAAGTTGGGAAGTGGTGCTAGCAGATGAGCAAGAAGTTTAATCTCCAAAACATCATCATAACGATTGTTGTAAGTTGGTTACTGCTATTTGTATTTGTACCAAACCTTATGATTATCGGCACGAGTTTTTTAACCCGTGATGATGCAAACTTGATCAAAATGGTGTTCACGCTAGATAACTATGAACGTCTTTTCGATCCAATGTATGCAAAAGTACTTCTGCATTCATTTAATATGGCAATTACAGCAACGCTATTGTGTTTGTTGATTGGCTACCCTTTTGCGTATGCCATAGCTAAAATGCCTGAAAGATGGCGACCATTTATGTTATTTATGGTCATTGTTCCCTTTTGGACTAACTCGTTAATCCGTACATATGGCTTAAAGCTGATGCTCGGTACGCGTGGTATTCTGAATAATGCGTTAATGTACTTAGATATTATTGATAAGCCCATTCGTATTATGTACACCGAGTACGCAGTAATGATCGGCTTAGTTTATATACTATTGCCGTTTATGGTATTGCCTTTGTACTCCGCGATTGAAAAGCTTGATAATAACTATATTGAAGCGGCTCGTGATTTAGGTGCGAATAAAGTTCAAACATTTATTAAAGTCATTTTTCCATTAACAATGCCTGGTATTATCGCCGGTTGTTTATTGGTACTACTTCCAGCATTAGGCATGTTCTATGTGTCTGATTTACTTGGTGGTGCTAAAAACTTGTTAATTGGTAACGTGATTAAGAGTCAGGTACTCAACGCTCGTGACTGGCCATTTGGCTCTGCAACCAGTATTGCACTGACGTTAGCAATGGCAATTATGTTATATGCCTACTATCGAGCAGGAAAATTACTGAATAAAAAAGTGGAGCTTGAATAATGGGTCGTTTTTTTAAATTCAGCTTTATGTCGGTGGTATACACTTTTTTGTATGCTCCGATTGTCATTCTGATTATTAACTCATTTAATGCTAGTAAGTTTGGTATGAAATGGGGCGGATTTACCACTAAATGGTATGAAGATCTGCTTAATAACGATAGCTTAATGCAAGCTGCCGGACACTCAATTACGATTGCGGTTATTTCAGCAACGGCAGCATCGTTAATTGGTAGCTTAACAGCTGTTGCCTTATTTCGTTATAACTTCAAAGGTAAGAAATTTGTATCAGGTATGCTATTTTTAGTCATGATGTCACCTGATATTGTAATGGCAATTTCGTTACTAGCTTTGTTCCTCTTAATTGGCGCAAATCTTGGTTTCTTAACGTTATTACTATCACATATTACTTTTTGTCTACCGTTTGTTGTAGTGACTGTTTACAGTCGTTTAAAAGGCTTTGATGTAAAAATGCTTGAAGCAGCACGTGACTTAGGTGCGAGTGAGTGGGTAATCCTAAAACAAATTATCCTACCGCTAGCTAAGCCTGCTGTTGCTGCTGGTTGGTTATTAAGCTTTACATTGTCACTTGATGACGTAATTGTGAGCTCTTTTGTTACAGGACCTAGTTATGAAATTTTACCTTTAAAGATTTACTCGATGGTTAAAGTCGGTATTTCACCAGAAGTTAATGCATTAGCAACTATCATGCTGATCATTTCATTGTTCCTTGTAATTTGTTCACAATTACTTGCAAGAGAAAAGAAATAACATCACCGCTTTTAGCGATATTAAATGGCTAACTTATTTAAGTTAGCCATTTTTTTATCCCCGCTTTTATCGCATTATATAAACTTTTAATGTTCGTCAGCACCTCAGCCCCTTCAATCGCACTTATTACACAACTAACCTCACATAACTATTCGAGTTCTGTTTTTAGTTTTAATTGGTCATAACATTAATTTGTATAACAATATTATCTAAACGTTAACTACCTGTTATTAATCAATACTCTGTAAATAAATATCTTATCAATGTGTTCATATTTGTGATGGCGGTATGATTTTATCTGCTATACTAGCTACGTTTACCAATTCATATTTGTTTTAAAAGCACACTCTTTTTAAGTGCTTATAAACGACATAAAATTAGGAGAGGCGGTTAAAGCCGCTAGAGAACACTCTCGATATCCTGTTTAGTTAGGAGCTAACAACGATGAAAAAATGGTCTTTAATGATGGCCGGTACAGTTTGTGCGATGTCAATGTATTCAAACATTGCCACTGCTGCAGATTCAGATAGTAATGAATTATACTTTTACAACTGGTCTGAATACATTCCAAATGATGTATTAGAACAGTTCACAAAAGAAACCGGTATTAAAGTAATTTATTCGACTTATGAGTCGAATGAGACCATGTACGCTAAATTAAAAACTTATGATAAAGGCTACGATTTAATCGTTCCTTCAACTTACTACGTTTCTAAAATGAGTAAGGAAGGCATGCTTAAGAAGATCGATAAATCAAAAATTCCTAATTTTGCAGGTATCGATAAAAACTATTTAGATAAGCCTTTTGATCCTAACAATGATTACTCTATCCCTTACATTTGGGGTGCGACAGGTATCGGTGTAAATACTGATGTCATCGATAAATCAAAAATCACTAGCTGGGCTGATTTATGGGATCCTAAATGGCAGGGTCAGCTAATGATGATGGATGATGCACGTGAAGTGTTCCACATTGCATTACGTAAACTAGGCTACTCTGCTAATACTCAAGATCCTAAGCAAATTAAAGCTGCTTATGAAGAGCTTAAAAAACTGATGCCTAACGTATTAGTATTTAACTCTGACTTCCCTGCTAACCCTTATATGGCGGGTGAAACATCACTAGGTATGTTGTGGAATGGTTCTGCATACATGGCGCGTAAAGAAGGCGCTCCTATTGATATCGTATGGCCAAAAGAAGGTGCAATCTTCTGGATGGACAGCCTAGCAATTCCTGTTAATGCAAAGCACGTTGATAATGCATACAAGATGATCAACTTCTTACTTCGCCCTGATATTGCAGCTAAAATTGCACTACAAATTGGTTACCCAACACCCGTTGCAGCAGCGAAGAAATTATTGCCTGCTGATTTCGTTAACGATCCAAGCATCTACCCACCACAATCAGTGATGGATGCGGGTGAATGGCAGAACAGCGTTGGCCCTGCAAGTGAACTATACGAAGAGTATTACCAAAAGCTAAAAGCTGGTGAGTAATAATTATCGTTAGAAAATAAAAAACCGAGCTTTAAAGCTCGGTTTTTTTATACACAAGATAAGTGCTCTATTTAATGATAATAAATATTACAATTTAACCATCAGAATACTCACCTCTTTACTAATAGGATTAACTTCAAACTGATCACTTATTTTAAGCGACTCAACTTGAGGTAATCCCCATGCTTCATAATTCACAACGTTCCCATCAGTGCTAATATTAATAGGATCACCGCTTAATACACGACCACTCCATGAAATTGATGTAGCAAATGTCATTGAACTAAAAATTGATAATATTACCAACAATAAATATTGTTTCTGTTTCATATGCAAGCAATGCTATGGTTATTGAATCATTACGTTAACTATAGTATTAGCATTTTACATATTGAATATTTAAATATGCCAATAGGCATTTTATTGCTTCTTATCAAAAACACCTTATATCCCATATAGAATTATTCTCTTTTTATATAGAATAAATAGCATACCATTTAAGCTCTACTTAACCGCCTTGATAATATCGTCTACGAATTTAGGTACTAGCTCAGATGCTTTACCATAATGTTTTTCTTCAAATTCATTGCCAACATTACTCGGCTCTAAATTAAGCTCTACTGTATGAGCGCCTTGCAATGCAGCCTCATGGACAAAACCAGCTGCCGGATAAACATTCCCGGAGGTGCCGATAGCAATGAACAAATCAGCCTTCACAATCGCGTCATGGATTTTATCCATACCAATTGGCATTTCTCCAAACCATACAATATCAGGTCGTAGAGCGGCTGGAATTTGGCAACAATGACAATGATCACTTGTATGCAGATCGCCTTGCCATTCCACTGTTTGACCTGACTCACAACAACGTGCTTTTAATAGCTCACCATGCATATGGATCACATTATGACTACCTGCCCGCTCATGAAGATTATCGATATTTTGTGTCACAATCATTACTGTGCCGTCTAATTCAGCTTCTAGCTTTGCTAATGCATAATGAGCAGCATTAGGAGCAACAGATCCATTCTCTATCTGCGCTCGACGAGCATTATAAAACGCTTGTACTAACTCTGGATCGCGCTGATAGCCTTCAGGAGTCGCAACATCTTCAACTCGATGTTCTTCCCACAATCCATCTGCTGCACGAAAGGTACGTATCCCTGATTCAGCAGAGATACCCGCCCCCGTTAATACGACAATATTTTTGTAAGGAAATAACATAGCAACATCCCTATGGTGATAATAATGGTTAATCTTTATATTATATTTATACCACTGATTTTATATGGATTAACGGTGTTTTTTATTAGACGTTAGTCTGAGAGTTCATGTATTGCCACGAATCCTAAATTATGCTCATAAAAAAAGCCGATACAGTTGACTGTATCGGCCTTCATTTTGATGCTTAATCGTTAACTATCTAGCGATGGTTTTGATTTTCCTGCATCCTGTTTTTCTGGTTCATAACCCGGTTGGTTTTCAGGTAAATCTTTTACTTCATCAAACCACAAATTATGGTGCTCACGTGCCCATGTTTCATCAACATCGCCAGTCACCATGCCATCTAAACCCGCTTCCATGCCAAATAAACCAATATAAATATGGAATATAAAACCACAGATCAAAATCAGTGCCGATAACATATGCAGTAAATTTGATAGCTCCATATCACGACGGGTTTGATCAAAAATAGGGAAATCTAACACAAAACCACTGGCCGCAATCGAGAAACCAAATACGATCAATAGCCAAAAGATAACTTTCTCACCACCGTTAGAGAAACCCGCTGATGGATGTGATCCTTTATGTTTACCCACCATGCCGCCCATCTTTTTAAACCACTCAAGATCGACTTTGTTAAAGGTACTTTTACGCCACCATTTAACCAAGACAGCAAGTAATAGGATCGCAAAAATAGGTCCCATGTAGTTATGGTATTGCTTAGCAGCAAGAATAACCCATCCCCAAATTTCAGTAGGCACAATAGGCTTAATAAAATGTTTACCATAAACTAACGTTAAGCCACTGAATCCTAATGTAAGGAAAGTGAATGCCATGCTCCAGTGCAATGCACGATCAATACGGCTCCAGCGTTTGATTTTACGGCCCGTTTTAGGCTTACTTAGCTTTAGTGGTCCAATAACCACATAAGCTAGCGTTACCATCACCAGACTACCAAAAATCGCTAAAGCACCTAATGGTGACATCCACTTTTCTTTAAGGATATACCACGTTTGTCCTGGCACACTGATTAAAACATCATGCTCAGGCCAACCAGATGTGGTGTAACCTTTCTCGCCATCTTTTACCATGCGCCAGTAATCAGCCCCAGCAAAGCCGATCACTTCTTTTTTAACTACGGCTTCACCAGCGGTTGTTGTATCACTATCACTTGCCATCGTGGATACTGAAAACACCATCATTAAAGCGGTAACTATGATAGTTAACCAGCGTTGAATTCGCTTAGTCATTAAAGCTCCTATCCACTTTAAAAAGTAGATTAATTGGCACACCTATCACAACGGTGTGCCTAACTATTACACGCGTCGATAAATGGACTTAACATTCCTCATTAAATCCATTTAAATATGATTAAGCTTTACGTACTTTACTTGCGTCGTAAGCTAAATCATCAGTGCTTGCCCAACCCGCATCTTTTGCACCACGAGCCACAACACGCTTACTGAAAATTTCAGAGATTTTTTCAGCATCACCAGCAAGTAATGATTTAGTCGAACACATTGAAGCACACATTGGTAACTTACCTTCCGCAATACGGTTTGCACCATAAAGCAAACGTTCTTTTTCAGAACCAGGTTCAGTATTTGGACCACCAGAACAATAAGTGCACTTATCCATTTTGCCACGCTCAGCAAAAGCATCTTGCTTAGGAAATTGTGGCGCACCAAATGGACAAGCAAATAAGCAATAACCACAGCCGATACATAAATCTTTATCGTGCTGCACAATGCCGTCTTCTGTTTGGCTAAAGCAATCAGCAGGACATACCGCCATACAAGGCGCATCACTACAGTGCATACAAGCAACAGAGATTGATGTCTCTCCCGGAAGACCGTCGTTTAAGGTTACAACACGACGGCGTTGAATACCCCAACCAACCGCTTCTGAGTTGGCATTTTTACAAGCTGTTACACAACCATTGCACTCAATACAACGCTTAGAGTCACAAAGAAATTTCATACGTGCCATCAGGTGACTCCTTACGCTTTAGTGATTTTACACAAAGTAACTTTGGTTTCTTGCATTTGGGTAACAGGATCATAACCATACGTTGTTGCCGTATTAGCCGCTTCACCTGAAACATAAGGTGCACAACCTTCAGGGTAATGCTCACGTAGACTCACACCCTCAAATTCACCACCAAAGTGGAACGGTAAGAAAGCCAGACCTTCACGAACACGTGGTGTTACCATCGCCTTCACTTTAATTCGGCCTTTTTCTGCACCTTCAACCCACACCATCTCACCATCTTTAATACCACTATCGTTGGCATCTTTGAGGTTGATTTCAACAAACATTTCTTTTTGAAGCTCAGCAAGCCACGGGTTTGAACGTGTTTCTTCACCACCACCTTCATATTCAACAAGGCGGCCAGACGTTAGAATAATTGGGTATTCTTTAGATACATCTTTCTCTTGAATAGACTTATAAAGTGTTGGCAAACGGAACATCGCTTTGCTGTCGTCCCATGTTTGGTACTCAGGTAATAAGTCACGACGCGGTGTATACAATGGCTCACGGTGAATAGGTACTGCATCAGGGAAGGTCCATACAACAGTACGGGCTTTCGCGTTACCAAATGGAATACAACCGTGTTTAATCGCAACACGCTGAATACCACCAGACAGGTCTGTCTTCCAGTTTTTACCTTCAGCTGCCACTTTTTCAGTTGCAGTTAGATCATCCCACCATCCCAGTTGCTTTAGCATCTTCGCGGTAAATTCTGGATAACCATCTTCAAGCTCACAGCCTAATGAATAACTATCATCCGCCAACAAGCTCACACCATTACGCTCAACACCGAAACGGGCACGGAAATTACCACCACCTTCTGCGACTGTTTTCGAGGTATCATAAAGAATGTGTGTGCCTGGGTGCTTCATTTCTGGCGTCCCCCAACATGGCCACGGTAAACCATAGGTTTCACCATTAGCTGGTCCGCCAACCGCTTCAAGCGTCGTAAAATCAAACGTACCCCAGTTTTTCTGATGCTCTTTCAAACGCTCAGGGCTTTGACCTGTATAACCAATTGTCCACATACCCTTGTTGTATTCACGAGTAATATCTTCAATGTTTGGCTTATTATTCTCAACCTTAATGTGTTTGAATAATTGATCAGAGAAACCCAAACGCTTAGTCAATAAGTACATGATTTCATGATCGGGTTTAGCATCAAACAACGGTTCAATTACCTGATCACGCCACTGAATCGAACGGTTAGTTGCCGTTACTGAACCGTAAGTTTCAAACTGCGTAGTTGCAGGGAAAAGATAAACGTTATCTGTACGGCCATTCATTACTGCAGCAACGCCCGGGTATGGATCGACGATCACCATCATATCCAGCTTGCCCATCGCGGTTTTCATTTCAGGACCACGCGTCTGTGAGTTAACAGCATGACCCCAATAGAACATCGCACGAATATTATCGCGTTGTTCAATATTATCTTTGTTTTCTAAAACACCATCGATCCAACGAGAAACAGGAATACCTGCGTTGTTCATTGGCTTTTTACCGTTATAGGTATTTTGATCAAAACGGCCTTGTAGCCATGAATAATCAATATCCCATACTTCAGCCCAATGCTTCCAAGCACCTTCAGATAAACCGTAATAGCCCGGTAAGTTATCAGATAACACGCCAAAGTCAGTTGCACCCTGAACGTTATCATGGCCACGGAAAATGTTTGCGCCACCACCTGATTTACCCATGTTGCCAAGGGCTAATTCAAGAATACAGTAAGCACGAGTGTTGTTATTACCTGTTGTATGTTGAGTACCACCCATACACCAAACAACACAGCCAGGACGGTTTTCAGACAGCATTTTTGCCGTTTGATAAACTTGATCTTCAGGCACACCCGTTACGCGTTCAACTTCTTTCGGGTTCCACTTCGCCACTTGTTCACGCACTTCTTCCATGCCATAAACACGTTGACGAATAAATTCTTTGTCTTCCCAACCATTATTGAAGATGTGATATAGCACACCCCAAACAAAAGCAACATCAGTACCAGGACGTAAAGAAACATAGTGATCAGCTTTTGCCGCTGTACGTGTACGACGTGGATCAACCACCACAATCTTACAACTGTTAGTTTCTTTAGCGATCAGAATATGCTGCATTGCTACTGGATGAGCTTCGGCTGGGTTAGAACCAATAAACAGAATCGACTTACAGTTATGCATGTCGTTCAGTGAGTTGGTCATTGCGCCGTAGCCCCACGTATTTGCAACACCTGCAACCGTGGTTGAGTGACAAATACGTGCTTGGTGATCGACGTTATTTGATCCCCACAGCGACACCATTTTACGGAACAAATACGCTTGTTCGTTGTTGTGTTTCGCTGAACCTAAAAAGTAAACTGAATCAGGGCCAGATTCTTGACGAATTTTAAGTACCTGCTGGCTAACTTCATCTAATGCTTGCTCCCAGCTTAGTTTTTTCCATTTACCATTAACCAGCTTCATTGGGTATTTTACGCGTTTAGCACCATGGCCATGTTCACGTAATGCCGCCCCTTTTGCACAATGTCCACCAGCGTTAAAAGGATGATCGAAAGCGGGTTCCTGATGGGTCCATACACCATCTTGCGTTTCAGCATAAATGCCACAACCTACAGAACAGTGAGAACAAATGGTACGTTTAACCACTTTAGGTGCGTTGTAATCGGCTTCAGGGAAAGCTTCCGCCTTGCGCATAAAACCAGGCGCAAAAAGGCTTGTCCCAGCAACACCACCAGCGGCAGCAAGAGAAGAATTACGAATAAAAGAACGACGAGAAATACCTAGTTGGTTTTCATCTTTGCTCACTTTATCGGAACGTTTAGTCAGTTTCATTTCAGGCTCCGCTTATAGGGTATTGTAGTAATCACGAATATGTTGGGTTTCGTGATACCCTTTTTTTGTTTTAGGATCTTTCTTTTCAGTGTCGGTTGTTGAAGCGTGAACGGCAGTTGTCGTTCCTGCTACTACAGCACCAGCCGCTACAGTTAAACCAATGTTTTTTAACAATTGGCGACGGCTATCATTTGTTTTTTGCTCACTCATTGCGTTTGCTCCTCTATCGACATTTTTATGAACAAATGTCGATTTTTTATTATCGCGAGTATCTTTTTACTGGGACTCTAAAAAACGGGTCTTTTCTATTGTCAAAAATTGCCAAGCTAATTCACCGACAGCGGTATAAAACACAGCACTCTTAGCCGCTTTTAAATCGGTACAAAACTTTTCACACCATTGTGCAAGATGACGATTAAAAAATGTCTGTTGAAGGTGTTCATCGCCACCTTCCACCAGCATAGCCATAACCTCTAGCAATGCAGATATATGATCTTCTGGTTCAATCACAGATTGAGCACGTTCAAAACCCATTTGTTTTAAGTCTTGACGTAAATAAGCCAGAGGCATTTCCATTAAAGAACCGGTTAAATACCATGAACCAAATGGAACAACTTCCCCACGGCCAATACCAATAAATACATCTTGATATTCTTCTTCAGCACTCAATAATGTTGTTTTCTGAGCCGCTAGTTTTAGTAAAGGCCAAGCTGAAGCCATAGTCTGACGTTGAAATGTTTGTGCCGTATCAACATCAAGATTTGCAAGAAATTCAAGCACAGATTGTTCAGGGGCTTGACGACATAGATGTGCCAACATGTTATAAATTTCAATACGTAGCAAATCATCTTGATCAGTAAGATTTGTGTGAGCATTCATAGCTGCGTTTTCCATATAATGACCTTATACCCTTGTCTGACTTTGTGGATCTTGTTCCATCTTTTCAAAAATATCGCGAACACGGCAATCTTCACACATAGATAAACGACGAATCGCTTCTCCTTGAAAATGTGAATGACGTTGAAGTTTTTCGGTCAACATTTTCACCATAGATGCTGGGGCAAAAGGCTTTCCACAACTAATACAACATGCAGCAGGTTCTTCATGAATCAGAGCATCGGCTTTACGCGCTTGCCAATCCCAATTAAAACCGGCTTCAAGTGTTATAACTTTCTCAGGACATGCGGTTTCACACATTCCACATTGAATACAATCTTGTTCTACAAATAATAATCCAGGGCGATCACCAATGGCATGTAAGGCACGGGTTGGACAAACAGCAACACAACTCATACATAACGTACAATCATCTGTCTTACATGTTACAGAACCATAAGGGGCATTAGCCGCTACAGCCGAATGGGTAGGTTGCGCTGGACTTGTCTGATTAAGTGCTTCCAAAACAGTAAATAGCTTTTCACGCTTAGTGCCTGTTAGTGCAGTTTCAATCGGAGTAATAAGTGCAGCTTCATAAGCTTCAAAATTCGCACTATCAGCAAAATCAAATAAACAAATACGATCAGCGTCATAACCCAATTCAGTTAAGAAATTTTGAGCAATCGCTAATTCATTAGTCAGAACAGCATCAATCGTTGCAGGGATATATTGTGTATTTGTTGCCAATAGAACTTGATGCACACCATAAGCTAAGGCACTAAACCAAGTATCAATACCAACCGTCGCCAGTTCTTCTAATGCAATCGTAATAACAGAACTAGGTAATGTCGCCAGTGCCTTTGTTACAGCAGCGGTATCACGATCACCATAAAGAAGCAGTGTTGGAGATTGACCACCTTCTTGCTTATAACGTGCTAAAACACTATGAACAAAATTTTGAGTGATTTGAGGATCTGGCAATGCATAACTGATAGCTTCCGTTGGACATGCCGTGGCACATGTTCCTACCCCCTGACAAAGGTAAGGATCAATCGCAATAGCGATACCATCAGAACTTAATGCTCCCGCAGGACATGCATCAATACAACGATCACAGCCTTTTACACTTCGTGATGAATGTGCACAAAGATCAGGATTTAGACGAAAGTATTTAGGCTTATCAAAAGTACCAATCATGGCTGGCAGTTCATCCACCAGCGTCGCTAGTTTTTCAGCAACACGTTTTTTTGATGCTTGAGATGCAGAAGCTTGACCAACGGCATAATAACCCGCAGCTGGAATTTCAACATTCATAACCCCAGTTGCTGTCATATCAAGCACAATATCAAAGCATTGACGTCCAATAGCTATTTTGGCTAAGTTCGTTTCAAGTGCATTAATATCAAGGGCTGTCGCGTCATGTCCTATACGACAATGAACATCAAATGCGCCAAGGTATCCTTTTACCGTAATAGCTTGACTGTAATACAAGGTATGTGATGTTTTGGTATCGCATGTATTTGCATCTGTCGCCAATAACGTCACACTGTTTAGTGCTACAAATTGATCGGCAACCTGAAGTAATTGTTCAGCGTCACCAATAATCAATAAATTACCACGACTTTCATACGTCACTGTTGGCGGAATAAGATTGGCAAGTTCTACTGTTCCTGTAATGGCCGTTGCACGAGCGACGCCATTAATATCAGTAAATGCATTTAATGTACTTTTTAACATTGTTATTCCTGTTTGCTCACTACCGCTAATCAGTATCGTTAGAAAATAATGACTTTTCTTCTACTCTCTATAGAGCAATAACCGATCCAACTTTTCACGGAATAAAATGACTTAAAAGGAACTAAAATCATAACGATGATATTGCGTAATCAACTAATGAGACATTTTGTCTTACTTGTAGCGAACTAACGCGCCAAATTGTCTCTCTTTACGATTTTATTGATCTTCCCTTTTTGTCCCAGTCTGTTTTTATGATTAGTATTAATAATTCTCAAACGTTTTTATTTTTTTACGTTAGGATTTCTGTTCATTACTTTCATTGTCACAATTAAGAATCGGTGTTAACGATAAATCAGCCGTAGGGAAAGCCTCTTCATCGGTATGTGTTGTATCTAGGTGATTAACTAATCCATCCTCCTCGTCATCCTTACTGGCTATGGCTATATGATTAACTGACAAATCAGCTGTTGTTACATCAACAGTCGTAGAATCAACCGTATTAAGATCAGACGTTGATGTTAATGCTGTTATTCCCTCATCTTTGAGAGCTTCCGTTGCCGTCTCCGTAACCGTATTTATCCACCCCCGCATTTGTGATGCAATTTCTGGTGCTAAACCTTGCATATTGCTGAAGTCTTCAGTGCTATCATCCATATCACTGATATAGTTAAATTCTTCAGAATGAAATAATTTTCGTAATGCCGCCTTTTTCACTGACTTAGTCACTTGTTGCTGCATAAATGACGCAACACCTGAGTCATAAGTTACTTTATCAGCGTCATCAATCGTCAATGCAATGACAGGCTCTTCAGCTATAACATTTGGTGACGTTGCTGAGGGAACAATTGATGTTTGTTCATGATCACTGGTCTTTGTTACTTCTTCTTCGGTTGTATCTATAGCATTAAGAGTCAGTGACTCATCAACCGTTTCAGTTATCGTTTCCGAAATAGCACGTTCCGTATTATCAACAGGGGTTAACTTACGGCTTGACCAACGCTGAAAGAAATTAGTTGCCACTTGAACGTCCTTTTTTCTTATCGCCGCCACGTTTACGTTTAAATTCAAACAATTCCCCATGACGACCTAAAAAGGCTTCCATCCATGCTTGAATTGCTAATGGAACATCAATATGTAAAACCACATAATCACCATCCATATAACGAGCTGCTACACCTTGCGCTGCGGTAACTAAAACAGGTTTTAATTGCTCATTCTCTTCAGCACAAATAAAGAACAAATGCGGACTCTGTGAATTTAAGTTAAATCGATATTCCATCCGTTCATCACGAAAAAGTTCTAGAGGCATCATGTAGTTACCAGCCCCTATATCAGCAAATGCCATATCAACGGCGAGATCTTCTTCATACAAACAAATGTCTTCAATCGTCCATGCATAAGTTGTCCAACGACCCACTTGGCGTTCTTCTGCTTGTAAGCGAAAATTGATTGGCCAAACATGTTCATTTTTCTTTAATTCAAGTTCTGCTTGTTTTGGCACATTCACTCCTACTGGCGGGTTCTATTTCGCCTTTATCTTGTTATTTAATCACTTTTTACATTAAGCGATATTTCACTTAATAAGCAGACATAAGCAAATATTAGACCAATAACAAGAAACCACATTAAAAGTGCGCATTTTTATCAATCTCAGCCTATTAACGATAGATTGGTGAATGTTAGTAATATTGGAACAATCTTTGCTTAATTTAGGTTTCAGTATCCATAATTAAACACACCACAATTATTATGCAGGGATCTCAAATGGCGACATTGCCTAAAATTATAAAAACCAAAGCGACAGTGCAGCAGACGATGTCGGTAGAAATTATTGATGAATATGGTGATCCACAAACAAAAGAGATCGCCTGCGAGCATCCATTAACGGTGTACCTTAATTGGGTTGAAGTAGTAACACTGATGACCTTAGGTGAGCGCCCATCCGCATTAGTATTAGGCTATTTAAAAAACCAAGGCTTTATTAATGACCTTAGCGCTATTGAATCAGTAATGATCGATTGGGAAACCAATGCCGCGGTTGTTATAACTCATGAAAATACTGAAAACTTAGCGCAGCAATTAGAAAAGAAAACCGTCACCTCTGGCTGTGGGCAAGGCACGATGTATGGCAATGTAATGAAAAAGCTTGAAGGTATAACCCTGCCACAACCGCAAATTAAACAATCGCTGCTATATGGTTTACTTGAAGCATTGACTCATCATAATGAAACCTACAAAGCTGCAGGTGCTGTTCATGGTTGTGCCGTCTGTAAAGGCACTGATATTTTATCGTTTGTAGAAGATGTTGGCCGACATAACGCAGTAGATACCCTTGCCGGTGAAATGTGGCTGCAACAACAAACAGGTGAAGATAAGATTTTCTACACCACAGGTCGCTTAACCTCTGAAATGGTCATTAAAGTCGCGCAAATGGGCATTCCTGTACTGTTGTCTCGTTCTGGAGCGACACAAATGGGTTACGATCTTGCTAAGAAACTTGGTATTACTATGATTGCTCGCGCTAAAGGGCTGCGTTTTCAAATCTATAACGGTAGCGACAATATAGAACTTGATGTTAAAGGCCACGAGAGTAAAGGTACCCAAGCATAATGGCTGATTTCCCTGAATTTATGAATGCCAAATTAGTAGCCGAATATCTCGACCTTAATGAAAAGAAGGTTTACGCCTTAGCCAATGACGGCCTATTGCCTGCAACAAAAGTAACGGGTAAATGGCTTTTTCCTAAGGCAATGCTGGATAAATGGTTATTAGAATCTTGCCATAATGGCGTATTAACCGACCGATTATTGATTGCTGGCTCTGATGATCCATTACTGCAATGTGTGGTCGGTAAAATGGCGAACCAGTTAGGCAGCACGGCCCTTGTCGGTTATACCTCAACAGGCACACGTCAAGGATTGGCGATGTTAAGCAAAGGTCATGTTGATATCTGTGCTATCCATTGGGGTAATGTAGAAGAAGCCAGTTTACGACATCCGGCCTTATTGCAACAATATCCAGGGCATAAAAACTGGGTCTTAGTCCATGCCTTTGAGCGTAAACAAGGCTTAGTCGTAAGCCCAGATCTAGCGGATGCCGTTAATAGCCGTTCAATTCAACTGCATGAATTACTATCACCTCGTTGGCGTTGGGCTTTACGTCAGCAAGGCGCTGGAAGTATGCGAGCATTAGAGGAATGGATCCATGGTCATGGGTATAACATGACCATGCTTAATCAAGTTGATTGTTGTAATAGTGAACGAGAGTTAGCTTCAGCCATTGCTAGAGAGCAAGCAGATATTGGTTGTGCAAGCCAAAGTACCGCTGGTGAATTTGGGTTAGGCTTTATTCCACTGTGCACCGAAGCATTTGAGCTGGTGATCCCTAAAAATATTTACTTCCGTACCCTACAACAACAATTATTACAGTCATTAACCAAGAGTGACATTCAGGCTCATGGCGATCAACTAGGCGGTTATAATTTTATTCGCACGGGCCAACAAGTGTGGAGTGCTAACTAATCTAAGCATTACCAAGTAAGGTCATCAACGGGTGACCTTGCCTTTATCTTAATGATTGCATTAATAACAGCACATCAAGAGGCGTCACGCACAAAAAGTTATCTAATTATCATGCAAACCAATAACCATCAGTAAAAATGCACTCATAACCAACACGTTCATTCATCACACGTGTTCTTGAAAGAATCCTTGCCACCCACAATCATCATTAAAAGTAATTAAATGCGATAAAACCACCTTCACAATGAATATATCGAACAATTATTTTATTGAATGTTGTTTCATTAGCAACTTATGTTTAACTGCTGCTTTTATAATCTATTATAAATAGGATTTACACAAACATGACTTGCTTAACCACAATTGAAAAGATGACAATATCAGGATAATTATTCCCCTCTTAAATGGGATCCAAGGAGCCATTGTGCGCAACGCTTTAATTTTATTTTTTACACTTGCAAGTGTCAGCTTTTCTTCTTTCGCAAGTATCAACACCAGTAAACTCAAACCAAGTAATCTTCAGACTGCTTCTGTGAGTAATTATGTTATCGATCTAAGCTCAGGGAAAACGCTTTATCGCAAAAATTCCAATGTCGTGATGCCTATCGCGTCATTAACAAAGCTAATGACCGCGATGGTGACATTAGACGCTAAGTTACCGCTTAACCAAAAAATTACGTTCACTAAAACGGATAAAGAGCATATGTACAATACATATTCTCGCGTTCGTATTGGTTCACAATTAAGCCGTGGCGAGACAATGCACATTGCATTAATGTCATCTGAAAACTTAGCGGCTGCTGCACTTGCGGCTAACTACCCAGGTGGTTACAACGCGTTTATTCGTGCTATGAATGCTAAAGCTAAAGCACTCGGTATGACGAATACTCACTTTGTTGATAGCTCAGGTCTTAACCCTAAAAACCGTTCAACAGCATCAGACGTTGCTAAGATGGTACGGGCTGCTTACAAGTATTCTGCCATTCGTAACTACAGCACTAATGGTGCAGTTCACACCGCTTACTTTACTAACCCTCGTTATAAATTAGGTTACACCAATACCAATGCGCTAGTACGTGGTAAAAAGTGGACCGTTAACCTAAGCAAAACAGGCTTTCTTGATGAAGCTGGTCGTTGTTTAGCGATGGTAACAACGATTGATGGTAAGAAGATCCTAATGGTGATGCTTGATTCACAAGGCAAAATGACACCAATTGGTGATGCTGGCCGTATAAAGCAATGGCTACAAACAGGTAAGAGCACATCAATTACTGCTGATGCTAAATACTACCAGCAGCAAAAATTGAAACAATTAACCAAATAATTAATAATTATTGTTAGTTGATAACGTAAGAAGCCAGCATTTGAGATGCTGGCTTTTTTTATACACCACATTTAGCAA
Organism: Photobacterium sp. NCIMB 13483; assembly: GCF_003025475.1. Lineage (NCBI taxonomy): Bacteria > Pseudomonadati > Pseudomonadota > Gammaproteobacteria > Vibrionales > Vibrionaceae > Photobacterium > Photobacterium sp. NCIMB 13483. Next base: position 112,697 of record NZ_PYLV01000004.1, on the reverse strand, counting down.
TTTAACATCTCACTTTAGTCACTATTAGTAACCAAATCATTTGGTTATCATTAAAAATTTACCTCCTATTTTTGTATTTTTAACCGATAAGAATCACCTAAAAAATGGCAGCTTACGTTTACATTTTATAAAACATTGACTATCGTTTACTCTCTTGTTGAACAATAAAAAAGGCGGATGATAGCTCTGTTCATTCAATATTCATCAAAGCCGTTAATTATGAAAATGCATTCGAAACACTCTCTCGGTAAAAAGACAATTCTTGCATGTATTATCTCACTTGCATCTGTTAGCTATGCCAACGCATCAGCTTCTGAAACACAACATTTAACTCAATACCCACCCAAACTATTACTTGAGCAAATTACAGCACCTGTGACTGGGGCGTTATACCAAACTAAATTAACAGAACAACAACAGAAAATTGTTGATCAAGCTAAATTAGTGAAAAAGAATGGCTGGTGGCATGTTGGTATTAAAGGCAATGCTTTTGATCGTGGTTTCCAATATGGTTATCTTATCGCGCCTGATTTTAAATTAGCGTGGAAAGACAGTTGGAGCATGACCTACCTAACAACAGGTGTGCCTTATAGTGCATGGCAAAAAGCCGCATTAGAACAAACTAAAGGGAAGATTCCCGTAGAACTTCGTCAAGAAATGGAAGGTATTGCTAAAGGCTTAAATGCTGCAGGTTTGCATGTCACTCTTGCTGACATTATTACATGGAACGACATGATTGAGCTTACAGGTTACTGGTGGCCTTCAGTGGGGATGCATAATTATACCAAGTGGGTTGATCCTGGTTTAATTAATACATCCGCATTCCCTGCCCCGTATACTAAAGCTGAAATGAACACCAATAATGTTGAACTAAGTAAAAACAGTGCCAACATTGAAGGTGCTAAAGGTAATTGCAGTGCCTTTATCGCAACAGGCACTGCGACAAATAATAAAGGTATTGTCATTGGTCACGAAACCTTTAATGATTTCTGGTCTGGTCAATTTTCTAACGTCATTTTAGATATTACACCAGATAAAGGTTACAAAATGGCCTTCCAAACAACACCTGGTATGATTGAATCTGGTACCGACTTCTGGGAAACAGGCGCAGGTCTTGCCGTTGTAGAAACCACATTAGCCAACGTGATGGATTGGAAAGCCGGTGGCACTCCTGAATTTATTCGAGTTCGTGAAGCAAGTCAGTATGCTAATAACATTGATAGTTGGATCAAGCTTGAAGAAAAAGGCAACAATGGTGGTTATGCTAATACATGGCTCATCGGTGATATTAATAACAACCATATTGCTAAGTTTGGTCAAGGTCGTGTTTATCAATACTTCAATGAATTAAAATCAGGCTACTTCACTGGCGAAAACGTCTCTGTTGATCCACGTTTACGCTATATTGAAGGTTCTGATGTTGACTACAACGATATTCGTCAACAAGAAGGTGCTCGTCGTTTACGTTGGATCCAACTGATGCATAAATACAACGGTAAAATTAATGTGGCAACAGGTCAGAAAATGCTCGGTGATACTTATGATGTCTACCTAAATAAAATGGATGCATCATCACGTAATATTTGTGCTGAGTATGATAAAGATTCACAACCGTATGTCTCTGATCCAGCAGCAGTATGGAACGTACCCTTTACACCAGCAGGCTCTGTTGATGGTAAAGTTGCCAACAGCAATGATATTAAAAACTTAACCATCAATGCGCGTTTTGGTCGTGCGAATGGCGCACCCTTTGATGCAAAAGCCTTTATTAAAGCCCACCAGCAATGGGGATGGCAATCAGGTTATTTATTAAGTCGCCCATCTGAACCATGGACAGAGATGAAATTTATCTAATTAATAGAACCTCATATCGCGGTCATTAGTCACCTTTTTGATTCAATATGACCGCGATTATTGTTTTAATTCTCATTTTATCGAAAAAATTAAACATTAAAACAATATGATACAAACATATAAGCTATGCTTTAAAGGGTCTTCAAGCAAAAGGAGTATCTATGCCGCATACCGAAATGATTATCCCTTCCTCATTCGGGCTTATTAGCCGAATATCTCTTACCGCATCACTGTTTCTTGTCGTTGGTTTATCCATTATGTAACGATGGCTTATATTACAATCAGCTAAAAACACAACGCGACAAAAAAGCCCCTTGGAACTGCAATGAACAAGCAGTTACCAAGGGGCTTTTTGTTATTCATAAATCTGGTTTTTGTTACGCTGTCACATGAAGATCCAGTTCACTGGGCGATTCTTTCTTATGTTTAAGATATACAGTAAATGTGGAACCTTGACCTTCTACAGAATCAACCGTTATTTCTCCACCGACATTAGCCACAATACTCTGACTGACCGATAAACCTAATCCCGTCCCCGAACGACGAGTAGTGAAAAAAGGATCAAAAATACGTTTCATATTTAGTGCTGAAATACCGCAGCCATGATCGGTAATAATCACCATCGCTCCACGCACCTCACCTTGTTCATCAATCCAATCATCGGTAGCTATCTTTAATAATCCTTTATCATCCATCGCATGGATACCATTCATCTGTAAATTAACTAACACTTGCAATAATTGATGACGATTGACTTCAACACTGCATTTAGCTTCAAGGTTAACCTCAAATTGAACATCCATCTTTTTAGTACCTGAGCGTACAAGTGTTAAGCTTTCTTCTACAATCAAATTTAAGTGATGCCATGTCACTTCATCTTGCACACCACCTTGACGGCTGTATTGCAATAAACTGCGAGTGATATTACGAATACGATCAATTTGAAGGTGAATGGCAGCCAGCTCTTCTTGAACATCTGCCGTATTATCACCAAGTTCTAGCTGAATTAATTCAATATTACCCAAAATAACTGCCGTCGGATTATTAATTTCATGCGCAATACCTGCGGTTAACTCACCCAATGCGGCTAATTTTTCTGTTGCCACCAGTTTAGATCGTGCTTGATGCAATAATTGAATATGGCGCTCTAGCTCTTCTGTTTTCTGATGCAAACTCTGAGTACGCTGTTCGACTTTATCTTCGAGTTCTATCGCGGTCAGTTTAATGAGTCCGTTACGTTGCTCTAATTGATCTAACATAGAATCAAATTGTTTACCTAATATTTGTAATTCATGCCCTTCTGATAGATCTAACTTTCCCACCCGCCGCTTTAATCCCATTTGTACCGCTTTAGCAACCTGATAGATTTTTTCAATCGGTAAAAACAAATCACGCGAACCACGATACACAATGACACTGGTAAATATCAGTACCAATAAGATACTCACACTCATTTCAATAATATTAGTTAAGTGGCGGTAAATGAGGGGCCACTGTAAATAACCAGTATAAAGCATGCCAACGACTTTACCGTCATTTGCATGTAACGGCTCATAAGCAGAAACATACCAACTATCATATACAAAGGCGCGATCAACAAACGTTTGTCCTTGCTGTAAGACATGTTGTTTAACGTCTTCAGAAACACGCGTTCCCACGGCTCGACCAATAAGGTTGGCACTGTCTAATGGTACATTAGTACTAATCCGCACATCCCCCATGAATAAGGTAACAGTGCCAAGGCTACCATTTGGCAAAGTGCCTTCGGCATAAACCAAATCACGAATACGATCCACCAGCGAGGTGCTATTGTTTAATAAGATACCGCCATCTAAAATCCACTTAAGATCGCCTTGTTGATTAAAAATAGGCACCAAGCTACGGCTAATCAGACCTTTTTGCTCAATCGTGCCTTCTGTAAGTAAGGGTAATTGCGCTTTGGCTGGCAAATTGGGATTTAAATCATAAAGTTCAGCACTGTCTAATACTTGAAAAAACGTTTGTTCTTTACCTGATAGTAACAACGTCTGCTCTTGGCTTGAAAATCGATTCAATTTACTCACAGGATGCAACACCACAAAATCTAATTGATAATGTTTATTTTGCTGACGAACCCAATCGAGTAGTGTTACTTCATTAAAACGTAATCGACGTTGAAAGTCGTAAGAGTTAGCAAAGGCCTGTAGTTCCATTCGCTGCTCTTTTTTAAGCAATACCATACTATGGTGCGCAACGGCTAAATCGGCTCTTACATTCATTAATGCATTTTGCCAAGTGTAGGTTATCGTCCAGTAAAAAGTAATGGCAATTAAGGTCAATAATGTCAGAAAAATAGGCACAGAAGTCAGTACTAATAACCGATAGCGCACCATGGTCTGAAATCGTCGTAACCACATCAAAACAAATGCTTTTGCTTTCATAGTATTAATTTCATTGTAATTCTTCTGTCCATTCTTTGTATTTGCGCTCTAATGTTTTTCTTGCCACGCCGAGCTGGCGAGCTGCTGCTGATTTATTACCATCACTGGCATCAACAACTTGCATAATATGTGCTTTTTCAACTTCTTTTAATGTCCATGTAACGGGATAACAATATTGATCTTCTCCGTCCTCATGGCATTGACAGGGTCGTTGCGGATGAGCGCTATTAAGTTCAAGCTCTTCTCCCGTCACCCCTTGCTCATTTGTAATAGCAACAGGTAATGCATCACCTTGTAATTCACGCCAATAATCAGCAGGCGGCTTACCCAATAAAATACACCGTTCCATCATATTTCGAAGTTCACGAATATTGCCGGGCCATGAATAGGCTTGCATTGCTAAAATATCTTCATGAGTCCAACTGATGGCTTTCATACCCAAGTCTTTTGATAGCTGTAGCGTAAAATGATGGGTTAATGACGGAATATCTTCCACACGTTCACGTAATGATGGCAAATCAATAGTTAAAACATTTAATCGATAATATAAATCTCGACGAAAACGGCCTTCTTCTACCTCAAGCTTCAAATTACGGTTTGTTGCAGCAACGATACGAACATCAATTTGAATTTCTCGCTCAGAGCCAACAGGACGAATGGCTTTTTGCTCTAGTGCACGTAACAATGATGACTGCATTGCTAATGGCATTTCACCGATTTCATCTAGAAACAATGTGCCATTATTAGCGACACGAAACAGACCTTCGCGGCTTTTTTTTGCGCCAGTAAATGCACCGGAGACATGACCAAACAGCTCACTTTCTAAAAGTTCAGGCGCAATAGCACCACAGTTAATAGGTACAAAAGGTCCAGTACGCTTACTTAACTGGTGTAATGCGCGAGCGACCAATTCTTTACCCGTCCCCGACTCACCTTCGACTAAAACCGCAGCAATCGATGGTGCAACTTGGGCAATCAGTTTTTTCATTTGTTGTGTAGCAGGCGCATCACCAATGATATTGACGGGATAACTACGCTCAACGTCACGTTGCAATGCGAAATTTTGGCGTTCCACTAATCGACGTTCAATACAACGATTAACCGACTGCATCATTTGATCAAGATTGAAGGGTTTTAGAATAAAGTCAGACGCACCAGCACGTAGGGCTTGAATTGCCATTTCTAAATCAGCATAACCGGTCATAAAAATCACATCACTACGACGGGTTGTCGGATCAAACGCTTCATGCCATTCAATACCAGAACGGCCGGGTAAGTTAATATCAACAATTAACAAATCAAAATGGCAGCGTTTACGAATTTCTTCAGCTTCTTCAATACTTCCTGCGGTATCTACTTGAGCAAATTTTTTACTTAACGCTTTCTTTAAAATCGTGCGCATTCCTGGTTCATCATCAACCACTAATACAGAAACTGCGGTCCAAGATGAAGACAAACTAAAATCAGACATAGATACCGAGACATTTTAACCAAACCAAAATTTGCGACATTTTGTCTCACTATGAATCATTAAGTCAAAATTGTTTTATCATTCGGTATAATTTCGGTTACCTTTAACCTATTTTAAGTAATATATGATACCAAAATCACATAACCAGTCCTTTTTATCAACATTAAAAAGATGGCACTTTATTTGCTTATAGCTGACCTACGCAATTTATTTCGATGATCTGGGTCATTTTGGCGCATATCTCGTTAGCAAAGTTTCGTGACTTACTATCTCAACATTTTTTAATGTAACCCAATCGATCAGGAACGTTGATGAACTTATTAAAAACAACTTTAGTTATTCTTGGCTGCGCATCGGCAACGATGGCTTATGCAACCACAGAAACAGCAATGAATAAGACTGTGCGCCTAGCAACGACCACCAGCACTTATCATTCTGGGTTGCTAGATTATTTACTGCCTGTATTTACTAAAGACACTGGTTATACCGTCGAAGTGTTAGCTGCTGGCACAGGAAAAGCATTACGCATGGGTGAACACGGTGATGTTGATTTAGTCATGACGCATGCACCACAATCAGAAGCACAGTTTGTTGAAAAAGGCTTTGGTGTATTACCACGTAAATTAATGTACAACGATTTTGTTTTAGTTGGGCCCAAAAGTGATCCAGCTGAAATTAAAGGTGATAAAAATGTTGCTGATGCACTAAAAGCGATTGCCACTGATAACGCCACCTTTATTTCTCGTGGTGATGATTCAGGTACAAACAAAAAAGAGCTGAACATTTGGGCTCAAACAAAAATGGAGCCTAACTTTGGTGGCTATAAAGCAGTCGGTCAAGGTATGGGACCAACGCTAAACATGGCATCAGAATTACAAGCCTACACCTTAACAGATCGTGGCACATGGTTAGCGTATGAAACCAAGCTTGATCTTGAAATCATGGTTGAAGGTGATAAACGCCTCTTTAACCCTTACCAAGTGATTTTAATCAACCCTAGCCGCTACCCTGATCTTAACTACCAAGGTGCGAAAACATTCAGTGATTGGCTAGTTAATCCTAAAGCACAAAAACTGATCAATAACTACCAGCGTCATGGTAAACAATTATTCGTTGCAGATGCACAAACGCAATAAAAGATAACATTCTAATTTAATGTGACATTTCGCTGGTGGTTGTTTATTTAGCTCATTAACTATAATGAGCTCACAGTTATAACATAACGTTTTAGACTTACTGTTAATAACGTGAATGATAGCTCCATCGGCGTATTTTTTTAGGTTAAAAGAAACACTACCATGAATATTTGGCAGACAACGCAACAAGCGACCCAACTTCTTTTTAGCGGCGATAGCGCACTTTGGGGCATTGTGGGCGTGTCATTTTCTGTGTCTCTTTTTGCCATTGCCTTAGTGATTATTCCCTCACTATTGATTGCATTTGCTTTAGCTTACGGTAAATTCCCTGGCCGCTGGTTAACCCTTTCGTTAATGAACACACTACAATCAGTGCCAACGGTAGTGATTGGTTTACTGCTTTACATGTTGCTCTCTCGTGCTGGCCCTTTAGGTGACTGGCAAATGCTGTTTACTCAAAAAGCGATGATTTTAGGTCAAGTGCTGATTTGTTTTCCATTACTTATTTCGATGATGCATGCCGCATTTCAAAACAGTGATCGACGTGCATGGGAAACAGCACTCACTTTGGGCGCTAGCTATCCTCGTGCTTTACTCAGCTTAATGTGGGAAAGTCGATTTCCATTGCTTGCCGCTATTATTGCTTCTTTTAGCCGCGTTATCACTGAAGTCGGTTGTTCGATGATGGTGGGTGGCAATATTTTAAATTCCACTCGAAATATTCCAACTGCCATTGCACTTGAAAGCTCAAAAGGTGCATTTGCTCAAGGGGTCGCACTAGGAATGGTGTTACTTATTTTAGCCTTAGGTCTAAACTTTATTTTATCTATCGCGCGTGGCAAAGCCCATTTGCGAACTAACTAAGCGAGGTCTTCTTATGATTCATGCTTCTATTCAGGCACTCGACCTCTCTGTTCGTTTTAAAAGCCGATTGCTGTTTCACATTCCTCAACTAAATTTAGCCCCCAAAGATGCCATTTATTTAACCGGCGATAATGGTGTCGGTAAAACAACCTTATTGAAAGTTTTAGCTGGCCTACAAAAACCTACAACAGGCAGCGTTAATATTCATCAGCATACTTTTTTAAAACGTCTCTTTAGCGGATGCTATGAAGGGAGTATTATCTACTTACATCAAACACCGTATATGTTTGATGCAACAGTATTTAACAATGTATGCTATGGACTAAGGTTTGCGATTAAAGATCGCCAAAAACGTCGAAATGAAGCCATTAATGCACTACGCATGGTCGGCCTTGAAACCTTAGCTGATGAACATGTCTCTGTATTGTCTGGTGGTGAACGTCAACGCGTCGCAATGGCACGCGCATGGGTACTTAAACCTAGCGTATTATTAATGGATGAATCCAGTGCCAGCATGGATCAAGAATCCATCAATCGCCAAGTTATTTTAGCGGAAGATTTATTGTCACGTGGCACCAGTTTAGTGATCACTAGCCACCAACAAAATGCACTTACCGCACTTTGTCGCCGTCAATGGACAATCAATGACACCCAATTAATTGAACGAGCCGATCTCCAACTCGTTACAGATATCAAAAACAATAAGGATAATTATGCCTACGCCTGAACAAACCCATTGGGTCATTTTAGCGGGTGGCCAAGCCAGCCGTATGGGAGGCAACGATAAAGGCCTGATTGAACTTGCAGGTCAACCCTTTATTCAACATGTTATTGATACACTGACCCCCCAAACATCTCATATCAGCATTAATGCTAACCGTAATCAGAATATCTACAGCCAATATGGTGATGTGTTTGGTGATAGCATTGAAAACTATCCCGGCCCGCTCGGTGGCATGCATGCAGCTTTACACCACATTGATAACGATTGGATTGGTTTTGTACCTTGCGATTGCCCGCAACTACCCCATGATTTAGTTTCTCGAATGGCAGCAGCATGTCAGTCTGATACTGATATAGCAGTTGCACATAATGGTGATTACATTCAGCCTGTTGTTACTCTACTGCATCGCCGTATTTTACCTAAGCTAGAAGCTTTTTTAGCTAATGGCGATCGCAAGATCATTTTACTATATCGTCAATGTAATATGATCACCGTTGATTTTAGTGATCAAACAGATGCTTTTATTAATCTCAACACCCCTGATGAATTATCACAATTTGGAGCACGCCATGACTCAAATTAACGCATCAGTGCCATTATTAGGCTTTGCTGCATTCAGTGGTACTGGAAAAACGACCCTTATTGAAGCGATGTTACCTAACTTAGTTGAACAAGGTCTGCGCATCGCTGTAATCAAGCATGCTCACCATGATTTTGATCTTGATGAACCAGGCAAAGATAGCTACCGATTACGCAAAGCAGGTGCAAGCCAAATGCTTATCTCCTCGCGTTACCGCCGCGCATTGATCACTGAAACACCAACAACGGAAGCAACCTTAGCGTATTTAATTCGCCAATTAGATCAAACCCAACTCGATCTTATTTTAGTGGAAGGTTTTAAAAACCTTGATTTCCCTAAAATTGAATTACACCGTCAAGCGATCAATAAACCGTGGTTATTTCAAAATGATAATAATATTATTGCCGTTGCGAGTGATATCAAAGCCGATACAAGCTTGCCGCAAATAAGTATTGATGATATCGAACAATTAACCAATTTTGTGGTTAAATACAGTTCAAAATCACAACAACAATCAATAAAAACAGCCAGTTGCGATGAAGTTCAACCACAAGGTATGTTATCGGTTGAGCAAGGTCGTCAGCGTATTCTTGCGCAAATAAAGACCATTGATAACCCACTGACCGTTGAGCTTAAACACGCACTGGGTCATATCGTACATACTGATATTCTCTCACCCGTGAATGTGCCACAACATACTAATTCCGCGATGGATGGTTACGCTATTCGTGGTGCAGATATTGATCTCAATAGCTATACCGTTGTCGGTCAAGTGCTTGCTGGGCATCATTATCCACACCCGCTACAAGCAGGTGAAGCAGTACGTATCATGACAGGCGCCCCCGTACCTCAAGCTGCTGATACCGTGATTATGCGTGAACAAGCACACCAAGATGGTGACACTGTCACGTTCAATCTTGCTATGGGTGCCATTAAAGCAGGTCAAAATGTCCGTTTAGCGGGTGAAGATCTTGCCATTGATCAAGTTGCGGTCGCAAAAGGACAAACCATCACAGCACCAGAACTTGGCATGATCGCATCACTTGGGCTCAATGAAATAACCATTAATACTCCTCTTCGTGTCGCTATTTTCTCAACCGGTGATGAAGTACAAGCTCCCGGTGAAGCACAACGACAAAACTGTATTTATGATTCCAACCGTTATAGCCTATTTGCCCTGTTAACTCATCTAGGTTGTGAGGTGGTTGATTTAGGTATTATTGAAGACAGTGAAGCCACACTTGAAGCAACATTAAATCAAGCCAGCCAACAAGCAGATATGATTCTATCCTCTGGTGGTGTTTCTGTTGGTGATGCTGATTACATCAAAACGGTATTGGATAAACTTGGGCAAATTAACTTTTGGCGTATTAATATGCGCCCAGGACGTCCACTCGCCTTTGGTCATATTAATGACATTCCATTCTTTGGGTTACCGGGAAATCCTGTCGCTGTTATGGTGACATTCTTACAATTTATTGAGCCAGCAATTCGCAAACAACAAGGCTATCAAGATTGGCAGCCACAAACATATACCGCTATTGCAGCAGAACCTCTGCGATCTCGTATTGGCCGTACTGAATATTTGCGTGGTTATTATAATTGGGATGCCAATGGTCGCCTTTCAGTGAAAACAATAGGATCACAAGGCTCTGGTATTTTACGTTCAATGAGTGAGGCTAATTGCCTAATAGAAATTCCACCACAGCAAGAATATGCCAATATTGGTGATAAAGTCACCGTAATACCACTTGATATACGTCTATAGCACATTCAACCTTATGAAGCCCTCGCACGTTTGCAGAGGCTTTTTTATTCCCGCTATTATTAGTATGTATTTTATCAATATATGTATTTACATTAATATCATCTGGCTAGACCATTAAAGTGATATTTATGTTGTAGAATAGCGCCAGTCTTATTTTTAGGTATTATAAGTAAACATGTTTTTAGATTCATATTATTCAGATAACAGCGGTGAATTATCTTTTACTCGTGCACAAGCAAGTCATTTTGCAAAACGCGTAGCCGGTGACTTTAACCCTATTCACGATGAAGATAACAAGCGTTTTTGTGTACCTGGCGATCTGCTATTTTCGGTTCTGCTAGCAAATGTTGGCCTTAGCCAAAAAATGCGCTTCGAATTTGCAGGCATGATCAATGAATCAAGCTGCCTACTTATAGATATAAAATCCCCTACAGAGCTCTCAGTTATCGACTGTAAGGGCAAAGTATACATGGATGTCACACGCAGTGGCGAAACCACAAAAGATGAAGTGTTAATTTCACAAGTCACTAAAAACTATGTGCAATTTTCAGGAATGAACTTTCCTCACATCATGGTTCCATTGATGAAATCTAAAGACATCATGATCAACCCAACACGCCCATTGGTGATCTATGAATGTATGGAACTTGATTTCACTCGCTTAGACCTTACAGCGCCCACTGTTGAGCTAACCAACTCTATTATTGAAGTAGAAGGCAAACGTGGCAATGTTACTCTTCATTTCTGTTTTAAAGAAAATGGTGAAATTGTAGGTACAGGCAGTAAACGTATGGTAATGAGTGGCTTAAAACCTTATTGCCAAGACGGTATTGATGATTTAGTGTCACGCTTTAATGAACGCAAAGACAAATTTAACGCGATTAACAGTTAATAAGTAATCAGTCTCATTGATTATTCAAGAATGTATTGCTAAGAAAAAGCCCAATCGACTATCGATTGGGCTTTTTTGATGTTAACGATCTTTAATTATACTTCATCAATCTTTGCTGCTAATTCAGACGCGAGAGGTAAATACAGTCGTGATCGCAATCCTGGATTATTATCACTGAAAACTAACTCACCATTATGACGAATAACCACAGCTTCAACTAACGACAGTCCCAACCCAAATCCTTGATGAGTTCGACTACGATCAGCACGGAACATGGGTTCACGAATACGTTGTTTGTCTTCATCAGATACTCCCATGCCATTATCAATCACAACCACACCAAAATGGTCAACAATCACATCAATCTCACCCTGTTCTGGCGTGTATTTAATTGAATTTTCAACTAAATTATAAACGGCTCTAAATAATAAACTTGGTTCACCTTGTAAACGGTATGGTTGATCTTCTCTAAAGCTCAGTCGTTGTTGCTTTTCATCTGAAATGGGTAATAAAAACTCAACCACATCTCGACAAACTTGAGACAAATCGACCCATTCTTTATCAATATGCTGCTTACCACTGTTTAAATTAGCAATTTCAAGCATACCATTAAACATACTTAACAAGACTTCCAAATCATCATGACATGCTTCTAATTCTTTGGTATGTGGCACCGTATTTTGTGTCAGTAATCGTTCTAAGCGCAGCTTCATTCGAGCAATAGGGGTACGTAAATCATGCGCCATACCGACCGACAATGCTTTTAGCGATGTTTCTTTTTTCTCTACTTGCTCAATCATAAAATTAAGGTGCATTGCTAGCACATCAAATTCATCATCATTAGAACTAACCGGTAACTTAACCCCTTTTTCACCCAATATAACGCGGTTCATTCCCTGATTAACTCGTGCTAATTTTTTTAAAATAACCACCGCAAATAATGAAGCTCCAGCCAACATAAGAATCACAGGCACCGCTATACCAGAAAGTAACATCGGAATAACAGTTTGTCGGTACGATTGCATAAATTGAGGATTAATTTTTATGACTAATTCCATTCCTAAAGGCAACGGTATCACCTGAGATAATTGCGATGTTTTACTACCATGACCAAAGATAAAAGACGCTGTTGGATAAATTAATAATTCTTTGTTAATACGCTTTGTTGGCTGTATGACGTAGCTAAATGTCGTATTACTTAGTTTACGTTGCGCTATCGTTCGATATAGTGCACCACTGTCACCTTTATTAACTATCATCGAAAACAAATTAGCTTCATTAACTAAATCACGTTTTAATTGCTGGTGGTAAAACGTTTCAGAACTAACCACTACCTGATTGATAAATAGAATAAATATAAAAGCGACACAGGTAATAAAATACATCAACACTTTAAAAATAGTTGATCGCGACAGGTTTTCAGACCCGGCGTAAGACATAACCAGCCCCTCGAACAGTATGGATGAGACTCGGCTCTCCTTCTTGTTCTAACTTTTTACGCAAATTAGCAATATGCACATCAATAACATTGGTTTTTGGATCAAAATGGTAGCTCCAAACTGATTCAAATAGACTCATACGAGAGACAACACTTTCGACATGTTCCATTAAATATTGCAGTAACAAGAACTCTTTTTGCTGTAAATTAATCAGCCGAGAACCACGCCATACACGATGTGATTTAATATCTAATCGTAAATCATCATAGCTATATTCAGACGACACCGTCGCAGCAACGAGTTGATTACGTTTAACAAGAATATTGGCACGAGCAACAAGCTCAGCTAAAGCAAAAGGCTTCGTCAGATAATCATCACTTCCCGACGTTAAACCGACAACGCGATCTTCAACGCTATCCATTGCACTTAATATCATCACAGGCGTATGGTTTTCCGTTGCTCTTAACGCTCCTAACACTTTCAAGCCATCTAATTGCGGTAACATACGGTCTAAAATAATCAGCTGGTATTCACAACTTGTTGCCATCATTAAACCTTGATGACCATCCTCAGCTTCGTCTACTACAAATCCATGCTCGCGTAATCCTCTCGCAACAAATTCTCGAGTAGTAAGATCATCTTCAATTATTAATATTTTCATTTCATGCCTAAACCTAGATCTAATCACTTATTCATGCTTTGTTCGTAACGCGCCAGTATTATACACAGTCCACTTCTATTTTTTAGCTATAAAAAAACGGCCTACCAGAGGTAGACCGTTTAACGCGACCATAGGGGGAAGTTATGAAATCGCGAAGACTGTATTTTACTTAACTAATGATGACTTAAAGTGCTTTCATTTGGTTAGCAATAATTTCAGCTTGTGGACCTAAGATAACTTGAAGGTTATTTGAACCTACGTTAACCACGCCCTTAGCGCCTAACTGTTTAAGTTTTGCATCATTGATGATTGAGCGGTCAACGATACCTAGACGAAGACGAGTGATACAAGCAGAGATATCGGTTAGGTTATCTTTACCACCTAGCGCTTCTAGGTATTGTTCTGCTAAATCAGCCTTGCTATCTGAAGTTGGGTTTGAATCTTCTTCTGGTGCATCTTCACGACCTGGTGTTTTAAGATTGAACATCTTAATCGCACCAACAAAGATCACGAAGTAAAGCGCACCAACCACTAGACCCATTGGGATAATTTCCCATGAATTATGCGCTGCTGGAGCGTTAAAGTTCAGGATGTAGTCAATCAAGCCAGATGAGAAGCTAAACGCCATGTGGATATTAAGCATTGATGCAACAACAATACTAAGACCCATTAAGATAGCGTGAACAACATATAAGCCAGGTGCTAGGAACATGAACATGAATTCGATTGGTTCAGTGATACCAGTTAAGAATGCAGTTAATGCCACACTCAATAACATACCACCAACAACTTTCTTGTTCTCTTTCTTAGCCGTTACATAGAAAGCCAATGCCGCACTTGGAAGGCCGAACATTACTACTGGGAAGAAACCACTTAGAATACGTCCCGCAGATGGATCACCCGCAAAGAAGCGTGAGATTTCACCCGTAACCACTTGACCCGTTGTAGGATCAGTGTAATTACCGAATACAAACCAAACCATACTGTTAAGAATGTGGTGTAGACCAAGTGGAATCAATAGACGGTTAGCAACACCGTATACGAACTCGCCAGGTACGCCACTGGTTAGGATCCATTGACCTAAGTGGTTAATACCACCTTGGATTGGAGGCCATACTACACTGAATGCAAAAGCAAGAATCAATGCAACTAAACCAGTAATGATAGGAACAAAACGTTTACCACCAAAGAAACCTAAGAACTCTGGCAATTTGATTGCATGGAAACGGTTGTATAACAGGCCTGCACACACACCAATAATGATACCACCCGCAACACCTGGGTCGACATCAGCATTAAGTGTCTTAATCGCAGCCATCATAATGAAATAACCAACCGCTGCCGCAATTGCTGCTGCCGCTGAGTTATCTTTTGAGAAACCACCCGCAACACCCATTGCAAATAGAAGTGCTAAGTTGGTGAAAACCGCCTGACCACCTGCTGCAATAAAAGGTATATTTAATAGATCGGGTTGTCCAATACGCAATAAAATACCAGCAATAGGCAATACTGCGATTGGAAACATTATCGCGTTTCCGAGCTTTTGGAAATGTCCAAGAATACTCATTCCCTTCTCCATATCATTACATCAAAATTAATAAACAACATATGTCGTTTAAGCATGTGCTAACCATACAGTAGTTAGCTAAACTTAGTTTAAGATAAACATTAAGTTTTCTTAATGTTGGCGCATTTTCACGTGACAACCTTCACAGATTAAGAAAGAACACTAAAATACACTCAGTAAATTTACAAAATTAACATTACAGCAACAGCTATAATTGTAAAATTTATGAGGGTGATTTATTATATTATTGTGTAAAAGACAAGAAACATGAACCTTACCTGACAAATAAGTATAGAAGTTGTTATTCAACGATTTTCTTAATGACATTTTGTACAATTTGTGCGAAAAAGACAGCCGTTTTAAATCATGAAAAAATGTCAATTTTATGACACTCGACCGCTTTTTTTATGGCTTACTTAATTATTATTAAATGACAAGATTGAACTCTCTCCATGATGACTTTTATATCTAAAAAATTACCTAATTTTTTTGCATTAGGTTTATTTGCTATATTACTCTTTATCGCCATTCATATTTTCCCGATACCGGCATTCACTACACCTGTCAGCAATCCAGCAGGCATCTCATTTGCATTACTTACTGATAGTGCAGGCAGTCCATTCTTCCTTATTACTGCAGCATTACTGTGCTTATCACCTGTTTTTATGCGGTTACCAAAGAAAACAATCACTAAAGTATGGATTCAATTTGGTATTTTATTAGTATTAAGTTTTGTCACTAAAACAGTATTAAAACACGAAACGGCGATTCCTCGCCCTTACAGCTATGAATTACAACGCCTACATTTAGTGGAATCTCCTGAAGCATTCTACGCATTAGATACAGCCGCTAAAGATAATGTTGTAAAAGAAGCCTCTGCTTATGTAAGTTCTTGGCGTTTACGTAGCTGGGAAGGTGAAACAAACTACTCTTTCCCTTCAGGCCATACTATTTTTGCTGCTATCTGTGTTTTATTCTGGGGTGGTTTCTTTATTCGCCGAGGTAAATATCTTTTAGCAGGAGGGTTAATTGTCTGGGCAACAGGTGTGGGTATTAGCCGTTTATGGTTAGGAATGCACTTCCCTTCTGATGTCATGGGCTCAATACTTGCCGCGACGGTACTTTATTTCTTTGTTCCTGAGTGGGATGAAAACGCGAAGAAAAGTAAAAAATAATAGTCAAGTAACTACCATTTAAAAAGGCTCATCGCATTATGCTATGAGCCTTTTTTTATAGAATAAATAACGCTATATCATGCATCACTAATGCTAGGCTTATGTTCATACTCAACAACAAGTTGATTACCAACATACGTTACCTTCTTTATTTCACCATCAAATATAAAAGTATTCTTAACAATAGAGTTTGCTAACGATCCTTTTTGTACCGCTTCACGTAACGAAGGAAGTATTAAAACAGGATCAATATTTAAAATGCCACAAAAATCATTAACAAACTGATGTTGAATAACAGCATCCCCTCGCAGAATGTCTGAAAATTCAAGTTGCGTTAACTCTAGCTTTTTAGCCATTTCAATTTGAGTTATACGCATTTTTGCTTTATAGCTCATCCATGTATCGTGCAAAACTCGACGATCTTTTTCAGTATATTGCATTTTCTTTCCTAAAAGCGCTTTCAATACATTAAATAAACCCAACGTTATTCATCACACTGCGCAAGGGTGAATTTAAACGAATTGATTTTTTTCATCCATAAATTAGCTGTAAGAATATGTGTCAGCCATTCATACAAGCAATATAATATAGATATATTTAATACTTTATTACAAGTTATTCGTTGTCGAATTGCGTATTAAACCTATAATGCACAAAAATCATAGAAGGATAATAAAACTAAAAATGCTACGTTCTTGGTTATATTTTATTGTACATAGTGTGCTAATCATCACTGTATTCACCAATACAGCGTATGCACACATGACACCAATGACGCATTGTAGTGAGATAGAAATAGCTAGCTGTTGTGATAATACAAAGGTTGTAACCCTCTCACTTATCGCTAATTGCAGCGATGACTGTAATGATAGTGATTGTTCATCACAGCATCAGCCAGCATTGCTCTCTAACTTTAGTTTTCAATCTCTCCATAGTACCGAAATACTCATAAGTGCTTTGTGTCACTCTCCTCGTTATTATCATGAGCCCTTGCTAAAACCGCCAATGGCGTAAGTATTTTCTCCACGAACACCACGTTACTTACTTCATTAATTACCGCCATATCGTACTGGCGTGCATCGCGTTATTTAGGAATATCATTATGATCATCAAACAAACTTTATTAGCTTGTGCTCTTTTTGTTTCAGCAACAACAGTTGCAGCAACTACACCAACAACATCACCAATAATCAAAGGCACGAATTACTTATCTCCCTACTGTGGCTGCTGTAAAGAGTGGGTCGCACATATGAAAGATAATGGCTTTGAGTTAGAAAACGTTTACCAAGAAAACCTCACGCCAACAAAAATTAGACTGGGTGTTATGCCTGAATACGCATCTTGTCATACAGCTCAAATTGAAGGATATACCTTTGAAGGTCATATTCCTGCTGCTGATATCAAGCGCTTTTTAGCGAGCAAGCCAACACGAATGAAAGGCCTAGCAGTAGGTGGAATGCCTGTAGGATCACCAGGCATGGAATATGGCGATCAAAAAGACAGTTATAATGTGGTCGCTTTTGATGATAAAGGTCGAACAATGGTATGGGCTAAATACAATTAATCATATGCATCTATTACCTTTCCATTAAACAGCAATAGTAAAATAAAAAAAGCCCGTTGACCTTGTTTACACTTAAAAGAATTAACACATCAACGGGCTTATTTATTGATTTCGTTTACTGAAATAAGGCTCGATTAGGATCATCATTTTCTGCCCATAATGGATCTAATTCGCGTTTTTCAAAGTAAATTTGCAAGCCATTAAAATAAGTAAAAGCTGTCAACTCTGAATCTTTACCAAAATGTTCAAAAAATACGTCTTCGTGATCCGCTAACTCGACTAGCGTTTGAATACCCCGCTCTAATGCCCATTGAATCGCAGGAGGTGCAATAATAGTCCGATATAGCATCAATTGTTTAATATCAGCCAATGCGATTTTACGTCGTTCTTGCACCGCACGGTGTGACACCTGCGCATTCGCCTGCTCTTCTGCCAATAACGCTCGTAGGCTAGCTAAGCTTGATTCTCGTTCTGCTGTCGAATAGCCATAAGTCGTTTTACAAAAACGTAAGGCATAAGTCATTTTTTCACGCCCCACCAACTCAATTACTTGCTCAAGGTAAGGCTGTGGAATCGCATACAACGCAGCTAACTGAGTTACAGCATGGTTTAAGCTAGTATAGATAATGCCATCATATTCAAATTGAAATGTTGTCGTCACATCATAGCAAGGCAAGCCATCAATATTAATTGCCCATCCCGCGTAATTGACCCGATCTTTAGCAATTTCAAACATTTTCCAGCCACTAAGACGGAAACCTTCTAGAGCTTTACCATCCATTTCTGATGATTCAAGTTCTTCTTTGGTCCAATTAACACCAATTTGAAGATGCTTATGGTATTTCTTATGCAGTTGTTGTTTCACTTTGTCGCGCAATAAATCTAAGCTACTGACCTTTACCGCGTTAGCAAAAGCAAAACACTCTTGGCAACACGGCAACATAATCGGTAAGGATTGATTATCATAATTTGGAACAGCCATAAAAGCATGGCTATCGAAATACGGTTCACCGCAAAACCAGCAGGTATGACGGTAATCAAAAGGCACATCAATATTATGGTATGAAGAAGTCATTTATCTGCTATTTGTAAGTTAAAGTACGTTGAGTATTATGCAAAGACTGATCCCCAACAACAAGGTTATTTATGACGAAGATTATCCGTCATTTTATCGGCTAACTGTTGAAAAACAGCTATCTCATCAGAGCTAATATGCTCTGTTATTTTTTCTTGCATTGCATTATCAATCACAGCCAACTTTTCAACAATTTCCATACCACGCTCGGTAACACATAAATACGAACTGCGCTTGTCTGTTGGATTCGCTATTTTAGTAATAAATTCTTTTTCTATTAATGTGTTAACTAAACGAGTGATTTGTGCTTTATCGCGTTCTAACATTGTTGCTATATCAATAGCAGTACAGGGTGTCATTTTGTTAATGATCTTAATCACTCGAACATGCATCGGCGTCACACCGAGATCAAGTTGTTCAATCTGTTCATGCAATTGACGCTTTAACGCATGTACCAATTGAAATAAGTTATCTAGCATTTTGTTATTAACCATTACATTTCCTGCGCGCCCATAAATATATAGTTGACAATATCAACCAAAATGCAATATAGTTGACATTATCAATCATATTTCGTTTTATTTCAAATAAGAATCCAATTATGTCTAATAAAAAAAACTATCGAATTACCATTGAAGAAGTAGAATCTCAATCAACTATCGCCCAAACCATGCAGTTTGAATTTCAAGATAGAGAAGATCTGTTTAAGATAGTTAAAAACTTAGAGAAAGGCAGTAAATTAGATGCAATACAAGCAACAAGAGTTGGTGTTGCTCTGCGATTATTAGGTCCGGTTATGATGATGAATCATAAACACCCGCTTTTTGCTGACTTTATGCCTCATTTTAAAACATTTATGCAGTCACTTAAAAATACCGTTAAACAATCATTAATTGATAAGTAATTTCATCGGGTTAAACCCCCTTCTGTACAAGCTAAAAATATCAATACCGAGACTAAGTTGCGCATAATATTAAACGACTCATTAATTAATGTTGTCGCGATCTGAATATTGGTTTTATTTACTTGCTAATGATCTTTTTTTAAATACACTCGCGCGACATTTATTTTGTCCGTGATCCTTACATGAAAAAACTAATGGTTAGCTCAATGTTAGCCTCAACACTGTTATTAAGTGGCTGTGTCACTTTTCCTACGACAGAATCAGCCAAAGTTGGTGTCATTTGGGATGATACAAAAGCAATTGAAAACTGTGAGCGCTTAGGTATTGTATATGGCTCAGAAGGCCATTTTTATGACTATTGGTTCCATGCTGACAAAGACATGGTATGGGGAGCAATAAACCAAATGCGCATTAAGGCGGCAGCATTAGGTGCAAATACCGTGTATCTCTATCAACCACTAGATTTTTCTAGTTCTGTGACTATGTTTGCTAATGCCTATCTATGCCAGCAACCAAAAACCGCCTCTGCCACCAAACTTGAAGTAATGCCTGACTCTAAATAACACCATAACGGTTTTTGGTTTCGCATTCTTGTGCCAAATTGTGAATTTAGGACAGCCATTATTTTTAATGACTGCCCTAATATTAACTAAGGCTTCTGTGATAACACTTCTGTAATATCTTGAGCGTCATGACGCTCAGGCAATTGTTCCCACACTTCACCCCAGGTACGATTTACAATCCGCCCTCTTTGTACCGCAGGACGATTAAGTATCATTGTTGCCCAGCGTTGAACATGGACATAACTTGCCACATCAAGAAACTCACTCGCACTGTAAAGGTGGCCTAACACTAAATTGCCATACCATGGCCACATTGCGATATCGGCAATACTGTATTCATCACCGACGATATACTGATGAGATGCAAGTTGTTTGTCTAACACATCTAATTGACGTTTTACTTCCATAGTAAAACGATTAATTGGGTATTCTAGCTTTTCTGGTGCATAGGCATAAAAATGACCAAAACCCCCACCAAGATAAGGCGCAGAACCTTGTAACCAAAATAGCCAATTCATTACTTGTGTACGATCATTTATTGATTTAGGCAATAATAGATCAAATTTTTCAGCTAAATAAAATAAGATTGAACCCGATTCAAAAACATTAACCGCTTGGCCTTGTGAATGATCCACTAATGCTGGAATTTTAGAGTTCGGGTTAATAGCAACAAAGCCAGAAGAGAATTGATCACCTTCAGAAATATTAATCAAATGCGCATCATAATCAGCATCATATTTACCCGCCGCTAACAACTCTTCAAGCATGATCGTTATTTTTTGTCCGTTGGGTGTCCCCATAGAATAAAGCTGCAATGGATGCTTACCTATCGGTAATGCCTTATCATGTGTAGCACCTGACACGGGACGATTGATCTGTGCCCATTGACCACCATTATTATTATCAAATTGCCATTGTTTAGGTGGAATGTATTGATTGGTCATGTTAACTCCTAACAATTGTTATTTGTTTACTAATAGTCGAGTTGATTACGTTATTGTTTATCTGCAATGATCATATCAATAAGATCCATCATTGAATTTGAATACATTTTTGGTTTTAAATACAACGGATTATACGGTATACCAGTTCTATCAATATAAGCTGCATTCAAGCCTGCTGATAAAGCGCCATGTGTATCCCAGTCATGAGTTGCGACTAAACATAGCAGATCTATCGGTTGTTGTAATTTTTGAGCGGCAAATGCATAAACACGAAGATCCGGCTTAAAACTTCCGGTCTCTTCTACTGAAAGAATGTCATCGAAATAGTCAGTTAATTGTGCGTATTTCATTTGTGTCGCAATGAGCGTTGATGATGAGTTAGATAAAGCGACAACTTTAAACCCATGTTGACGTAACCGACTAAGCGCAGGTTTTATATCAGAATAAGCTGATAAATTTGAAAAAGCACCAAGTAATTCGGTTCGCTGACCTTCTGTTAATTGAATCTTATAATTAGCAGCAACCGTATCAAGAGTAATACGGGCTAGCTCTGCAAAATTGCTTTTAACTGTTGTCGTAATACAGACCGTAGAAAGATGCAGTAACTTTGAAAACCAGAGAGACAACGCATCTTCGCTACCAAAAACGGCCTTAAATATTGGCTTTAAAGCCCCTAAATTTAAAACCGTTTCATTTATATCAAAAAGTATCACTTTCTTGTTCATATAATTACTCTTTACAATAAGTTAAAACGCATAAACGATATCCTTATCGTAGAGTAACTATACTTAACATTGATAATTCAACTTGTCCAATCTTCTATATACCGATTAATCAGATGATATATTCTATTTATAATAGACCATTGTATTGGCGCGTTAGATGTTAGCCTTACATTTTTTGATTGTTCGATACTTAGGAAAGGTGTAATGGTACATTAAATTTGGCCACCTACTCAGAGGTGATATCATCACCTCATAACATGGATAGGTGACATTATGACAAAGCGTACAAGACGATTATTTAGTGCTGAATTTAAGCTTGAAGCAGCACAATTAGTTCTAGAACAAAATTACTCAGTAACAGAAGCAGCCCAAGCAATGAACGTGGGTAAATCTACGATGGATAAGTGGGTTCGACAGCTTAAAGAGGAGCGCCAAGGAAAAGCTCCCAAAGCATCACCAATGACGCCTGAACAAATTGAAATACGAGAATTAAAAAAGAAGTTAGCGACACTTGAAGAGCATAATGAAATATTAAAAAAAGCCACCGCTCTCTTGATGTCAGACTCATTGAACAATTCTCGTTAATCGGAGAAACTCAAGAAGAGCCACAGTATAACAACGTTATGCAAAGTATTAGGTGTTCATCGTAGTAGCTATAAATATTGGCAGAGACGGCCAAAGTTTATTTCTATTGAATTGATTAAACTTCGTTGTTTAATCAAAGAGGTACATGCAGCTAACAATGGTTCTGCTGGGGCTAGAAGTATTGCCGGTATGGTTACTGCTCAAGGCATCGCCTTGAGCCGATATCGTGCATCTAAGCTAATGAAAGGCCTTAATCTTGTTAGTTGCCAATCGCCGAAACATCGATACCGTAAAGTAAAACAGGAACATATTGCGATTCCTAATCACCTTGATCGTCAATTTGCGGTTACATCACCAAATCAAGTTTGGGTCGGTGATGTGACCTATGTTTGGACTGGAAATCGTTGGATGTATCTTGCTGTAGTTATCGATCTATTTTCAAGAAAACCTGTTGGTTGGGCTATGTCTCTATCGCCTGATAGTCGATTAACAGGTAAAGCACTTCTGATGGCTTATGAATCACGAGATAAACCTAAAGAGGTTATGTTCCACAGCGATCAAGGTAGTCATTATACAAGTCGCTACTATCGACAATTATTATGGCGATGCCAGATTAAACAAAGTTTATCTCGTCGGGGAAATTGTTGGGATAACGCACCAATGGAACGTTTCTTTAGAAGTTTAAAAACAGAATGGGTTCCAAATGTTGGCTATCGTAGTTTTGCTGAAGCAAAACACGAAATCACTCGATATATTATTGGCTATTACAGCCAACTAAGGCCTCACCAATATAATGGCGGATTAACCCCTAATGAATCTGAACGATTATATTGGTTAACCTCTAAAACTGTGGCCAGTATTTGTTGACCACTACAAGGATACTTCTAACATATTCATAATCAATCCTTATTAAATACATCTCTATAACTACACTAATATCCTTAAATATCAGACTATAAAACAAAAAAACTCGACATAATAATGCCGAGTGTTGTTTGAAAGCGCATAAGTACTTTTTGCAACCATCACCCCTTTTTATATTTGATATGAGCACATTTACCCGGTTTTTCTCCTGTTGTTGCCATTATATCTTCTCCATATTAAATCAAGGGTATCTATCAAACCCACTGAATATAATTTCATTATGCACTTAAAAATGACGGCGTTTTACGAAGTTACTCCAAATAATCTTCATAAGAACACTCTGGACAGCCACATCTTTTACCATTGAATAGTGCCCCATTTCACCAATGACAAGTGCTTTAGCTATTAGAATGACAGCTTAATATCTATATTATCCACTAAACCTGTCTTATTCCTATATTTCAGGATCGACAATGCCCACAATCAAAATGATGATCGCGGTATTTCTGCCTAAGAATAAAAAGTGTGGTTAGTTTCTTCTTTATCTATCTGATAATAATTTTTCGCTTAACAGTTCGATTTTTTTCTGTTGTTCTTGAACAACCTTTACAAGCATATATATTAATGGTGTTGATTTATCAGCTAAACAATCTTGAATTTTATTGCCATCAGCTAAAGTTAAATCTCCAATATTATCCACTAAGGAAGGAAATACTTTCTGTAAATCTGATGCTAATAAACCAATTTGTTTATTACCAGTAACCTTAGAATGATAAGTACCTATACGCAGTTTCATAAAATCTGCGGTGTAATCTCTCGCATCGATAAAATTTGTTTTGGTTCTCGGATCTGATATCACACCATAAGATCCAGTTGCATTTAATACCGAACCATCAGCCTCAACTGTATATTTAGTTGTATGGTTACGGTCTTTAACATAAAAAGGTTTATAGTCAGGAAGATCTTCCACCATCCAAACACCATAACCATAACCACCATTAGCTAACTCTGTACTACTAGGTAAAACAATATAACCATATTCAGTACCATTTTGACGATATTCACCGCCTCCCGCCAAATCACCACCAATGAGGATCTCTTTATGACGAAAAGATGCTGAAAAATTAAACTTATAATCAGTAATATCAATGGTTACCGGGCAATTACGCGAATATTGAGTATACCCATTATTATCCATAATATGAGATAACTTTTTCTCATCGTCCCCTTTTTCGACAACATGTTCAATAACGTGCGTTTTAACATCTACAGCGCCGTAAGAGCCAAAAATTTGTTTTCCATATTGAACATTTGGTGAACGAGTTTCATCTATTTCAACATTGCCACCAATAAATTTAACACTATTCCCTAATGTTACCCCCCAACGAGATAAATGTGTAGCTGATTGAAAAATCTCAAAAATCGTATTAGATATTTTTAAAAAATTATCTAATTTACTGTCACAAGAACCAGAAGTAACAAAGTCAATAACTTCTCCACTCATTCCTTCAAAGGCACAGTTTTGCATATATACATCACAGGCTTCAAATTTACCGGCGCTAATACATAAATGGCCTCTAATACCATCTAAAAAAGTTGTAGTGGTTAAATTATCATATGCATATAGAGGTACTTTAAACCAGACAGGATAACTGACATCATAAAAATTAAAGCCAATAGAATGATAATAACTACCCGAAGTACTGCCATTTACAGACGCCGCAGGTTGAAATACAACACAAGAATACCCACCAGAAAATGAAATAGTTGTTGATACATAACAAAATTGTTGAGATCCCCACTCTCCTTGATTCATATCATTAGGAATAAAACCTATATGTAATACATTTCGAAAACTAGATAAAAATGTGCCACAGCCACAAACTCGAGTAAAATTATTAGATGCACGTAGAATTACCATATTATCGGCTTGCGCTCTAATTTTAGTTCCAGCACTTAAAATAAAACAGATAGCTTGTGTTTGTGATTGTCCTTGTGCTGGCGTAAACGGCACATGCCAACCAGTTTGATAACCATCATCTTGTCTTAATACAGCATCAACACCATAGTCATAATCACCTAAAATAATATCACCACCACCTTGTGATTGTATTTTTCGAATAAGTTCATTCATTTCTTTTGATGAACATTGGCGATTTTTTATATAATCAGGTGCATAATATTGACGTATATTAACATTTGTCACCTTCCCTAACTGTCGTAAATCCTGAAAACTACCATCTGAATTTATATGACAAAGGTTATATATTTTATGTTTATAACCATTACTATCTACATAATCATCCACTCGTTGCTTACTTGATTTAAAGTTCAATATGGCTTTTTTTTCACCAAAATCTAACTCTTCATAATAAACATCCATATAAACATATTTATCATTAAAAAAATCAAGCACTTTATCTGCATTTAATTTAATTCTCATGCCATCTAAATATACTGAACCTGATTTTATTTTTACACTCTCTTCATTTTTTGTAACTAAAAAACTATCGTCAACAAACCAATCTTTACCATTTTGATCAATGACCATTTGAGATAAATTATAATCAATTTCATCAATACGCTTTGCTGTATTAAATTGCCAACTTTTAGGATCATTTGTAATATTAGTAATTTTAGCTAATCCTTTATAATCTAAAATAATAGATTGTATTAAAATCCCAGCATTTACTGTTTTTACAGTAACATCAGGATAGTTAACTGCAATAATTGCATCATATTTAGTAGAATATAAACCCACCCAATTAAATACAAAACCACCAATATTATTAGAAAGTATTGACGTAAATATTACAGAATTATCATTAATACGCGCTTGTTCAGTAACATCAGCACGATAAACTATTTCATCATCATTAATGTTTTCATTTTCATTAGGAAAATCACTTCGATATGGTTTATAACCAAATATAATTTTATCGCATATTATTATATTACCATTGTCTCTTAGTTTAGAAAAAATAAGTCTACCACTATCTGTTATAATAACATTAGCTGGATCTTTTTTATTATTCTCTTTTTTCGCAACTACAGTATAAACTTCCCCCGCAGAAGCAGAGCTACCGACCACTACCCCGCCAACCAACATTGATGAATTTTTAATAAATGAACGTCGAGAAAGACTAGAGTTATTTTGTTTCAAGATGATATACCTATTTAGACTAAATAATAATTATATATAAATCACTTTAATCTATATATCAATAATTAAATATAATTTAATGTTATCCAGAGATTTAATGAAGTATAAAATGTAAAAATTCACAACCGAAAATATAAAAAAAGCACATATATTATAAAAATATATGTGCTATGATTTGTCACTGTCTTTTTAAAAAATTAATAATTATAATGTTATAGATCCCATATTTATTTTCACTATTAACACAAGCGTAATAAACACTTCAAAATTAATAACTTACGTATATTTAATTATCATTACAGAGTAAATTCACACAAACTTTTCAATATAAATTTAACACCATAATAATATTCATGCTTATATTGGGTATACTTAAATTAACATCTTAGTTTACAAAGCAAAAAATAACACTTAATAATTATTGCTTACCTTATATTTAAGATCTCTTTCATAAATGAATTTATAATATAAAATGTGTATAAATTAGTTACCCAGAATATATCGTATAAATATAGCGCTCTTATCATTGGCGTCAAAATTATCTTTAGATAATTTCACACATGACTGCGATAATTCTTCAAAACTGTTTTTATCAAATGATGATAGTTGGATGATTTTTTTACTCATAGAAAGATAATCACCATACTCAAAAATAAAACCATTGATGCCATCAGTAACACTATCAATGCAACCTGGTACATTATAACATAAAACAGGTATACCCAGAGCATTTGCTTCCATGACAACAACAGGAAAACCTTCTCTTCGCGATGGTAATATAAGAACATTCATTTTATCAATATACTGCATGATTGGTTGTTTAAAACCATGAAAAAAAACCTGTTCTTTAAATTTATTTTTGAATTTTAAAATATCGTCCCCATTTAATGATGATGGATTAGATGGGTATATATCACCAAAGAAATGAAATTCAAACTCAAATCCTTCTTGATTTAAATTACCTATAATTTTAAATAAATCATCAACACCTTTCTGTCTTATCAATCTACCAACATAACAAATTTTGATTTTATTGTTTAATATCTCATTATTATTTTTTTTATATTTGTCTAATTCAATACCAATACCATTTAAAACCAAATCATCTTTTTTACCGAGCTTAGAATATTCATCTGCATTCATAAACACTCTTTTGGCTGATATTAATGATACAATTTTTTTTATAAAAAAAAGAAACCGACGATTTAACTCACCTAATGTACCTAACCCTTCAACAACTACAGTTACTTTCTTTCTGAAAATAAAAAGCATTGGAGATAATAAAATTGAACAAGCTAAGAAATGTGAGATTATCACATCAGCCCATTGACCTAATTTTAACAATTCTTTATATAAAAAGAACGTACTAAGTCTACCTTTTTTTATCAAAACTAACTCAACGCCAATTTCTTTCAATTTCTCCTCAGATAGATAATCATCAGATACTGAGAGTAATTTAACTTTATGCCCTTTACTAATTAATGATTTAATATAGTTAAATCTAAATAAATAAGCTGTTTTTGTTGAATTATGTAGAATCAATATTTTTTTCATTTGTTTATCTGATATATATCAAGCCATTTTTTTGCAACAGAACGAATTGAATAATTCTCAATAATTCGTTTTCTACCATTTTTAGTTATATTAATTAATTCATCTGATGGTAACTTTAATATATTAAGCATGCCTTCAGCAAAAGCTTTAAAATCCTTAGGTGGTACTAAACATCCATATTCACCAAGAACTTCTTTTACGCCACCACAATCAGTAGCAACGACAGGGCGTTCAACTAATAAAGCTTCACCAACAACTAAACCAAATCCTTCATATTCAGATGCTAAAACAAAACAATCAGCAGCAGATAACCATTTTTCAACATCATATTGAATCCCAAGAAATATTACATAATTATCCAAGCCAAGCTTCGTCGTTAACTGTTTTAATTCGAACTCAAGATAACCTGAACCAATGATAGCTAATTTTACTTTTTTATTATTTTTAATTTCATGTTCAACAACTAAAGAAAATGCATTAAGCAAATTAGGGTAATCTTTTTCTGGCTGTAAACGACCTATAGCTAAATATAAAATATCATCTCTATCTAATTTTAATAAATTCCTTTTTTCTTCACGTGATTTCGCTGAAAAAACAAACTTATCAATGTTTAACCCATTACCAATCGCAATCATTTTCCCTGGCTTTACCGCCCCCATTTGAACAAAAGCATCAACAGCCGCATCACTTACATTTGTTGTCAAATCAGCCAAAAAATCAGTGACTTTATAAGCGAGCATTCTCCATTTCCCCCCTTCATTCGTACTATGCGCTGTACAAATCAATAATGGTATTTTACAGAACAACCTTAAAATACGAGCAAATAAGTTAGCATGAACCATATGGCTATGGATAACATCAGGATTAAATTTTTTTAATATTGAACGACATAATATTAAAGATTTAATTACTCCAATTGGCGTCTTTTTCATATGAAGTTCAATAATTTCAACTTCTTCTGACTTAGGTTTTACAATACTATCTCCTGTTAATGAAATAATCATTATATTATTTCCAATAGATTGTAGTTCATCAGCTAAATCACAAACTTGCCGTTCGGCGCCACCCATTCCAAGCCCAGTCACAATAAAACAAATTTTATTTTTCATTATTTAATAACTTCACCCATAAATTTACAATAGATTCAATAGAAAATTCTGAACGACATTTAGTAATTGCCGCTTGGCTATATTTTGCATACTCTAAATCACTATCAAAAGTTGCAAATGCGGTTAACATTTTGTCCGCTAATGCAGTAATCTCACCATCTTTAGCTAACCAACCAAAAGATGAATCAATGATATCCTTAGGTCCTGTCTTACAATCAAATGACACTAAAGGTAAACCAGATGAAATCGCTTCTAACAAAACCATAGGTAACCCTTCAAAACGGGAACTCATCACATAAATATCTGCTTGTTGATATTGTTCACTCATATTACTTACATGAGAAACCCACTCGATATGATTATTTAATCCTAATTTTTCAGCCTGATTTTTTAAAGCATCATGTTCTTCACCACTACCGACAATGCGTAATTTCCAATCTTGTCGCTGCTTAATGACTAAAGACCAAGCATCTAATAAATAATCAAAACCTTTTTGATACATAAGTCGACCTGCTGATAAAGCTATTTTATTATTAACTTGAATGCGAGGCTCACATAATTTAAAAGGCGAGGGATTAGGAATCGCTGTAATTGTCGCTCTATGTCTAGTATTTTCTAACCAAAAGGTTTTATCCGTTTCCGTTAGAGTTATAATATCATCACATGCAAAAGCAGCTAATTTCCTTGCATAGCCTCTAATTTTCAATCCTAAATCAACATGAAAATTAAAATGTTCCCAACATATATTTCTCACATCAATACCAACACATGCAGGCACAGAATATAAAGACAGCATAGATTCAACATTAATTAAAACATCAACATCATTTTTCTTTATATAGGATCTAAGTTTTATTATCACTTTATGATAATGCTTTTTAAAAGATAATTTAACCGGAAATAATGTATCTTTTTGAATTGCTTTATTAACATAAAAAAACGGATTATCTCCATCATGTAAGCTTAGAAACTTAATATTATATCCATAATGAGAAAGTTCATTGGCAATAATTGTTGATACCCTTTCTGTACCACCAAAACCATTGAGTGAACCAACAAAAAAAACTACATTTTTCATAATTAATTCTTATATTATAACTATCGAACTATTGCTTGTTATAAAAACAATAGGAATTTTAATAAAATACATTATCAATATATTTTTTAACATTACCATTTAATAAATTAAAGATTAGTAGATATATAATTAACAATTATTCCATCCAAAATGGTATATATGTATAAATAATACCTGAAGATAAGTTCTTATAAAAATTAAGTATAAATACACATGCAATAGAAATTTGAAATATATAATTACCTAACTTTGTTTTTTTCATAAAAATACCATATAATATTGAAGGAAAAAATATAAAACCAGTAAAACATAATATTTGCATTCTTATCAAAATAGGAACACCTATAAATACTAATGATATACATGTAGAAGCTAACATTGTTATATAAAGAAATTTATACCCAATATCTTTCTTCTCTCCTTTTTTATAAAAAAAAACCAATATTAGGCTTAATACAATAGAAAATAAAAAATTTATACCTAAAGTACTACCACTAATATTATCTGTTCCTTGATACCGTGTAAGTTGTGACGGCATAAATGATAATGTCATTAAATAATTTGCAGGCTTAAGTACAGAAAGAATAGAAGAAAGGCTAATCATCGATAATGCAAACTTCATACTATATAATCTTTCTTCCTTCATGAAATAAATAACAGATAATATAGTACTTATTATTAATGAAGTATTATGAAACATCACTGCAACAAAAAACAGACTTATACTTGATTTTACTTTTCCTTCTAGCATTTTCAATATTGATATTATTGAAATTAAGCAAGCAAAGCATAATCTAATTTGAGTGAAATCTCGAAACAACATAAACATAGATGCATATATAAAATATGATATCAATCTGAATTTTCCGGGTATATATGTAAAAAGAACATATAACAAAGCACTTAAACAACAAAAATCAAATAAAAATCTAAACTCAAAAAAATTGATACCACTCATATTAGCTAATTTTTCAAAGAATAAAAAACCAATTTCCTGACCAATTACTGATGAATATTCAGAAAGTTGGTCAAAAGGTACCATTCTCAAAGAATCAAAGACAAACTTATATACTGCTGCATCACGATCTACTGATAACCCCCGTGACGAAATAATAATATAGATTATAAATGATGAAATCAGCAAACATAATGTATTTATTTTAGGGCTAACGCTTGAAATAATTAATAATGAAACAATAATAAATGGTATCAAATCATATACAACACCAAGATTAGACATACTTAAAACATTCACAAGTTATATTTATAAAAATAAATATTCATTTAATTTAAAATGACATATCATCACAGTCTTAATATTCTCTATCATAATTTATTTTATATAATGAGAATAATCACACTTCGCACTTGCTTTTTCATCAATACCATTCATAACAAATCCAGCCATTTCCATATTATTTTTACTAAAACTATTCTTAACTGTCATTATTTCTTTTTCTGATGTTTTACTAAAATAGCCAATAAGTAAGCGTAAGGGTGAATAAGATCCAATAATAAGGCTATCAGATACAGCTAAACTAGCAGGTGTATCAATAAGTATAGTATCATAAACAACAGATACTTCTTTAAGTAATAATTCTAAACGAGATGTCATCAATAACTCAGATGGATTATTCACAACATTACCATTACAAATAATGTCAAGGTTGTTAATCTCCGTTTTTTGAATAATATCATCACTTGAAATATTACCTTTTAAATAATCGCTTAGTCCTAAAGATTGACTCAGACCAAATTTATCTTTTAACATGCCTTCTCGCATATCAGCATCAATAACCAATACTTTTTTATTCGATTGAGCAATTAGCACTGATAAATTAGCAGCAATAAATGATTTACCGACACCAACATCTGCACTACATAACACAACAAGATTTGTTGCCATCTTTTTTTGTAAAAAATACAAATTTGCACGTAATGTTCTTAAAGACTCAACAGTTAGATCTTTGTGTGCGCCAATTACTAATAATGAATTTTCTCCATTTTTATTTAAATTATATTGTTTCTTTGAAAATGGTATATTGGCGTAATTTTCCAAACCCAAAGCATGAACTTCATCAATGGATGTTACACCTCTTACCAACATATATTTTATAAGTACAATTGCAATAGAAAGAATAAGACCAACAAATGTAATCATCACAACAGCAATAGCTTTTCTTGGCTTAATTGAATTATCCAAACTATGAGCACTATCTAAAATAGTTGCATTTCCGATTTCCGTTTTCTCAACAACGCTTAATTCTTGTTCTTTTTGTTTTAATTGTGTATAAATCTGAGTGTTCGATTTTACAATACGAGTCAATCGTAATATTTCACGCTGAGTAACTGGCAATTTATCAATTTTTTTACTTAAACGTTCTTTTTCCGCAATTAATGCATTACGTTTACTTATTAATGCAATATAAATTGGATGCTTTTTCGTATATTTCGTCGCAAGAGCACTTTCTTTATATACCAATTCATTTAATTTAGAATCAACATCAGCTAATGCATCTAATGTTAATTTAGTCTCTTTATCAAAATCAATAGATCCATGCTGCTCTCGATATTTTTCAAGATTATTCTCTGAAAGCTCTAATTTCTGTTTAACGATTGGAATTTCATGCTTAAGAAACTCTAAACTACGTTCAGCTTCCATTGCATCTCGTTTTTTATTCATTAAAAGATAATTACTGCTAATATTATTCAAAATACGTTGAATCTTATCTTTACTTGCGCCAGTTAATGTAATTTTAACAATCCCAGTACCACCGATACCAGAGGCTTCTTTACCTACTTCAGTAATGCTCAATCTTTTTTGTAAATCTACAGCAGCAGTATATTGATCAACCTTTTTAATATTAAATTCATCACCATCCTTTGCTTTTATTGATGAAACAAGGATAGCTACCCCATTGCCAATAGCAAGCTTTCCAATACTCCCAAATAATGGTTTGTGACTAGACATATCGGTTAATTTATATTGACCACTTTTAGCATCAATGACTGTTAAAACGTATTCCTGATCATTATTATTCAATAACTCTAACTTTAGAATATCAACAAACTGAGGATCGTTCGACAAACGAGCTAGTCCAGCACCAATTATCGGAATGTTTTTAGGTGTTATTATTGTTGTTAAATTTAATTTTTTTACTGTTTTATCTAGTAACTTACGTGATTTTAGATACTCAATTTCAGATTGAGTACTATATGAAAAAGAAAACAAATCAGCAATATTTTCACCTAATGTTGTCATCCTATTTTTATCTTTATCAATCTTAATAACAACATCAGCTTGGTATATTGGTGTTGCTAATTTAGCGTAAGAAACACCAATAATAATAAAAACAACCGTAAAAAAAGCAATAAACCAATAATTATCTTTGATTAATTTAAAATACTCAAAAATATCTATTTCATCTTTATTAATCATTATATTATTTTGTATATCAAGCATAATAAACGCGACCTAATATCTATTATTAAAATAACAGATATATTCATTATAAAACAAAAGACATCTATAAATCATATTGAATACAACCTATTTCATTTATTATAGCAATAGATAAAATAGATTACAATATACCACAAGGGAATACATGGTCATTTAAACACTTAAATAATCATATTTTATTCCATAACAAAACATAAATATAACTCGCACTAGAGAATGATTAAAATTTCATATGTATACAGATACTTATATTAATAAAAATACTATATTTACACTTATAAATTCATCTCGTTAAATTAGCAAAAAACATAGCGGTACATTATATATATATATCACTCCTACACTGCAATATATTACCTTTAATAGGAGTGATAAAATAATTTAATATCAATAATAATCTTTTTTAGTAACAATTCTTAATCTATAAAACACAAATTTACTAAAGATTCTAAATATAATTGCTTTTGTGTTTTTTGAATTCATAATCATAGATATAGAAATTAATTTATTTGCTTTTTTCATCATATTCACAATATGATCATGATCTAAATGGTCAGCTCGCGCACATTTAGATAAAAATGATATATATTGTTCAGCTAAGATTTTTGAAAAATAAAAAGTGTCGTTTTTATATTCTTTAGAATAACGCTCCAATCCAAATAACGCATCATTAACATAAGATAAAGATACCGTATGTGTTATACTAGAGGACCTAACTCGATAATAAACAATAATATCATTTATCAATTTACAAGTTGATGCTTGATAAATAATCAAAGGTAAAATTAACTGGTCTTCATAGCACCTGCCATAATCGAATTCAAATCCATCGAATAATTTACAATTAAAAACATATAACCAACAATAGAAATTATTATCTTCAATAACATCATATTTACTCATCATCAGATTACTACCAATTGATGTGTTTAATTTATCTATTTCTTCTCCATCTATAAACTTTTTATATTTTAGTTTATACAAATCTAGCTTCGATGTTATGATTTCTTTTACTATTTTATTAACAATCCCATCAGCAAAAATATCATCAGAATCTAAAAAAGAAATATACTGACCAGAGGCTTCCTTTATACCGACATTTCTGGTTATAGAAATCCCTTTATTCTGTTGATTAATATATTTAAAGAAATATTTATCCTGATAACTTTCAATTATTTTACTAGAGCTATCTGTAGAACCATCATTGATAACTATAACTTCAATATCATCTGTTATTTGCTCAAAAACAGATTTCAAACATTCATCTAAGTATAATTCAACATTATACACAGGAATAATTATCGATAATAATTTAGACACACTCACCTCTAATAAATATCTTACGGAAAAGATTTTTTCTTATCACTACGAATAATAGTATTATAAAGCTTAAAAATTCACCTATAACAATAGAACTAGCCCCACCAATAGCACCATATTTATGAGATAAGAAAAAACACAATGGAATATGAATAGCTGCTATAACCATAGGCAA
Organism: Photobacterium sp. NCIMB 13483; assembly: GCF_003025475.1. NCBI lineage: Bacteria > Pseudomonadati > Pseudomonadota > Gammaproteobacteria > Vibrionales > Vibrionaceae > Photobacterium > Photobacterium sp. NCIMB 13483. The sequence continues at coordinate 77,060 of NZ_PYLV01000004.1, read as the reverse complement.
AATTGTATATTCTTTATTATACCCATGAGGTAATAATATATAATTACCTAATACAGTTGCTTCTATAGCTAACAATATTGTAAATGATAATACAATTAAAACCACACCTGCTTTTTTATATTCTTCACTATAAAAAACTGAGACAATTTCTCTATTAAATAAATATATAAAAATTATAATAGCAATAGATAGAATACCTTGAATAATAAAAGTTGTTCTTATTATTCGATATGCTTCATTTTTATTAGTCGCTAGTAATTTATTAACTCTTGGATAGATTACATTTCCCATAATAAAAAACACACCCAATACTGCACCTTTTAATCGATCAGCAGCAGAAAATAAGCCAACTTCAGTAATATTAGAAGATAAACTAATAATGATCGTTGTACTCATCGTATATAAGCTTATAGCAAAAGAAGCTAAAAATATTGGAGAAGCTTCATGAATTGATTTATAGACACTAAGATCTTTATATTTAACATTTACCAATAATTTATTTTTAATAATATAAAAAATCGCAAATAAACCAACAATAAAGTTTGTTGATGATTGAATAAATATTGCGATACCAATATCTGAACTATCTTTAACAAAAATAAAAAAGAACGGTAGTGAAACTAATTTAGTCATTACCATTAAAAAAGAAAGTACGGGTATTTTTTCAATGCCTTGAAAAAACCACATAGGTAATAAAACAGTACCAACCAACATTATTATTGAATAATATAACGTTGAAGAAAAAACATTATCCATATTGATCGATACTAATACAACAATCGTTAATATAGAAGCTAAACAGATTGCTATTTTAGCTATCATTGTCTCATAGAAAATAATGGATACTTTTACTTTATCATTTTGAACATCTGCTATCTTTTTTGTCGCAGACAAATTAAAACCAAAATCAGTTATCATTACAAAATATTGTATTGTTGATAAGGTTAAACCATATTTACCAAACCCTTCCACACCTAAAACTCGGCTTAAATATGGTAATGTTAACAATGGTATTAAATAATTACTCCCTTGAACAAATAACAAAGAAATCATACTTTTTAACATAAAATAACTACTTTAATAAGATAAAACCCAGAAATAATCATTAAATACATAACTGCATAACTAATTTTTTACTAACTCTATTACTGATACTTAGTATTAAAAAATATATACTTTATATAAAACGTTAATATGTTAAATATATTATTATTTAGATAACAAACTGAATCATAAAAATAGCTATTCTATCAGCTAGATAGCTTCCCTACAAGTTATTGATACTTGTTTTAAATTTAAAAATACGTATTAGTTATAAAATTTTACTTACTAATTATAATTAATAATTATATTTAAAGCACCCATTATAATTACGGTCAATTACACATCCAAATAGAGCATATAATATAGAACATCTATATAGCAATTAATTCCAATATTTTTATTTCATAAATGTTTAAATAATATAATAACAATCATAACTTTTGTTTTAAATATAAAATCGCGATAAGTGAAAAATAATATCAAATAACCTATTTTTACACTTCAAGCAGGATCTTTACTAACTAACATATCAACCTCCTATTGAATTTAGTCCCCATTCGCACCATTATCACAATTACGTACTTGTAGTATGAGGCCATAAAGCGGTAAAATATGTGCCCTCTTTTAGTCATGAGAATGTTTAATGTCAGAACAGAAGCGAAAGGCCCTCAAGAAAATTGCAAAATGCCTTGAGTTGGGTAATTCAGCAAATGTAAACGAAGCAGCCCAAGCCATTCGTATGGCTCACCGCCTCATGCTCAAATATGGTCTAGAAAAAGACGATATTGAATTCATTAAGATGGGCAAAACTAAGTCAAAAACATTATTGCCATCAGATATTAGTCCACAAATTCTAAAAATTATTCGTGGTATTAATCGTCGTTTTGGAGTTGAGTGCGTTCTAACTAATTACAAAGGTTTAAAACAAGCAGAGTTTATTGGTACAGCTGAGCGTGCTATTTTTGCCGCTTTTGCATTTGATATCGTTTATCGTGAAATGAACCAGCAAACAGGTCAATTCCGTAATAGCTTTGCAGGAACAGGAACGAGTACATCAGAAGTTACCCGTCGCGTATCCTCATTTTTAGCTGGTTGGCTTGAAGGTGCATTAGAAAAGTTACCAGTATTAAATACTGATGATGATCATGACCAACGTATGGCAAACTATATTGATAAACAGTTTGAAAATTTAGATCGTGAAACCTTTAAAAAACAACTTCAGGAAGCGATGAAGGCATTAACTGATGATTATGAAAAAGGTATGAAAAAAGGCCGTTCTATCTCAGTTAGCCGCCCAGTAGGTGGTACAAGTGCACAACAAGAGCTTAAACGCTTGAACTAGATTTATCGTTTCTAAACAAAAAAGCCGCTTTTGCGGCTTTTTTTATACATCGATCTTACTATAGCCAGTTATAGCAAGAAAAACTGCATGCTTTATTTATAGTTTAAAATCCCAATTGAACAATAAAAGCACCATTAAACTTACCTTATTAGCATCTAACCGTAGCTTTTTGAACAAGTCGTTTAAAAAAACGGCAAAAGAACCAATTTCAATGTAAGAACATCAAAGAAGTGAGATTTATCTCTCATTTTTATGATAGAATGAATCAAAATCCCTTATTTCTATAGCCTTTAGACATGAAATTTCCTGGTCAACGTAAGTCAAAGCATTACTTCCCTGTCAATGCTCGCGATCCATTGGTTGTTCAAATTCAACAAGAAAACCCACTAGCTAAATCACATCTTGTTGGCGTAGGTCAAACAATTGTGGATATTGAAGCGCGCGTCGACGATGACTTCTTAGCCAGACATGCTCTAAGTAAAGGCCATTCTTTAGTCCTTGATGAAGATAAAGCAGAGCTGCTATATCAAGAGTTAAAAGAACGTAAACTGATCAGCCATGAATACCCTGGTGATACCATTGGTAATACGTTACATAATTACTCTGTTCTTGCTGATGATAAATCCATCTTACTGGGCGTAATGAGTAAAGATCTAAAAATTGGATCTTACGCTTACCGCTACCTTTGCAATACATCTAGCCGTATTGATCTTGATTACCTACAACCTGTCTGTGGCCCTATTGGTCGTTGCTACACGTTAATCACGAAAGATGGTGAACGTACATTTGCGATCAATGAAGGACAGATGAACCAATTGCGTCCTGAAAGTATTCCTGAATGTGCATTTAAGCAAGCTTCTGCATTAGTCCTTTCTTCTTACTTGGTTCGCGGTAAACCAACCGACCCAATGAAAGATGCTGCACTTAAAGCGATTGAATTTGCAAAAAAGAATAATGTACCAGTTGTACTAACGCTTGGCACTAAATACGTAATTGAAGATAAGCGTGAATGGTGGATTGAATTCATCAAAGAACACGTAACTTGTATCGCTATGAACGAAGAAGAAGCTGAAGCCCTTACTGGCGAAAAAGATCCATTAATGGCTGCTGATAAAGCACTAGAATGGGTTGATATGGTGTTGTGTACTGCGGGACCTGCTGGTCTTTACATGGCGGGTTACACTGATGACGAGCTAAAACGCGAATCAACATTGCCATTATTACCAGGTCGTATTCCTGAATTTAATAAATATGAATTCAGTCGTCCAATGGCGAAAGCTGATTGTATCAACCCTGTTCGTGTTTACTCTCACATCTCCCCTTACCTTGGTGGCCCGATGGAGATAAAAAACACTAATGGTGCTGGTGATGCCGCTTTATCTGCCCTACTGCATGATATGTCAGCTAACCGTTTCCATAAAATCAATGTTCCAAATTCAGCTAAACACACTGCACAATTCTTGTCTTACTCTTCGTTCTCACAAATTTGCCAATACTCAAACCGTGTAAGCTATGAAGTGCTCATTCAACATGCTCCTCGTCTTTCTCATGGTTTACCTGAACGTGAAGACTGTTTAGAAGAAGCTTACTGGGAACGTTAACCAACACTGATTATCTTTTCCTAAAAAAGAGCGAATTGTCGCTCTTTTTTTATATCTCTATTTTGCTATAAATAACCCGTAGCTAATTATTCCCCTCTCCTTCTGTAATATATTGAAATAAATAATAAAGATAAAGAAACACGCCTAATAATAGTCATTTTTAGTGACTTTTCTGTCATATATACGATCAAATAACAAATTTTAACTACATCACATCGTCGACATTCAATGAACAACAAACTGTGATCAAGTTAAAGGAAAACGTTTTCATCACTACATTTTAGTAAAAGTTTTACTAAAATCCATTCCATGTTAACTGACTTCATTGCTTTAGTGCTTTGAGTCGGTAATTTATTTCTCGCATCCTTTGATAACCAGCTTATTTCTATCTACGTTATCATCGATCTGATTCATGGAGGATATTATGTCTGAATCTATGCGCGGTACAATTGGAAAGTTTGCTCTACTGTCGATGACATTTGCAGCTGTATTCAATGTCCGTAATATCGTTAACAACAACATTGAATTAGGATTAAGCTCAGCACCTATTTTTCTTTTTGCTACATTGGTTTATTTCATTCCTTTTGTTTTCATTATTGCTGAATTTGTCTCTGCCAATAAAAACTCTGAATCAGGTATGTATGACTGGATCAAAAAACCGCTGGGTACAAAAGCGGCTTACATGGGCTCATTCTTATATTGGTTTGTAAATCTATTTTGGTTTATCTCATTGTTGCCGAACGTTATTGCTTATGCTTCATACGCCATGCTTGGTTATGAATATGCGTTCTCACCAATGGTAACGTCAATGATTTCAATTGTTTTATTTGCCGCAGCGACGCATATATCAACCAAAGGTGCATCGTGGTTAGGTAAAATTTCAGAAATCGTTGCTTATGGTGTCTTTGCCCTATTTGCGGTTTATGTTATCGGTGCCTTAATGGCATTAAATGGTGACGCGCCGCCAGCTGAACCCATTACACTTGAAGCCATGACGCCAACCATTAATTGGGCAACATTGGGTATTATGTGTTGGATTTTCCAAGCAGCTGGCGGTGCAGAAACCGCAGCTGCTTATCTGAACGATGTTAAAGGCGGTCAGAAATCATTCATTAAAGTGATCATTGTTGCTGGAGTGCTGATTGGTAGCATGTATGCCATTGGTTCATTATTAGTTAACGTATTTGTGGCTCGTGGTGACTTAACCTATTCAGGTGGTATGGTTGAGATCTTCACCGGTATGGCCCATTACTTTGATATCTCGGCACCATTAGTCGGTCGTTTTGTTGGTGTCGTACTCTTTATTGCTATGTTTGGTGCAATGATGATGTGGACAGCTGCACCGGTTAAAATTCACTTCTCTGAAATTCCGGAAGGTGTTTACGGTGAGAAAACAACTCAGCTAAATGAACATGGTGTACCTGTTCGTGCTGCATGGTGGCAGTTTGGATTTGTATTAGTAATGCTAATTGCTAACGGTTTTGGCTCTGAGTCTGTTCAAGAAATGATGAGTACAGCAATTAACTTAACCGCAGGTACTGCAATGTTACCGCCAATCTTTATCATGGTAGCGTATTTTGTGCTCCGCCTTAAGCATGATGATACCCCACGTGAGTTCCGTATGGGCTCGCGCTTATTTGGTATGGGAATGGTGTCAGTTTTGATTGTTATCTTTATGGTAAGTATGACAGCTTCTGCTTTCCCTCCGGGTGTCGATCTTATTAAGGCATTCTTTATCAACGTGTTTATGACCGCTGTATTTGCAGGATTAGCTTACTTGTGGATCTCTCGCTTTGAGAAAAAAGCAGCCAAAGCATCAACATCAGTAAAGGCTAAAATTGCAACACAAACGCACTAATTAGACATATTCCCTCGAAAAAAAGGCCGATGCGGTTATCGCATCGGCCTTTTCATTTTAGGATTTGTATTACTACTAAATTAAGTGACTAGCACTCGTTAATCGCATTACGAACCCGCTTATCAGAAATCGGATAAGGTGTACCTAACTGTTGAGCAAAGAAACTTACACGCAGTTCTTCTATCATCCAGCGAATTTCTTTGACTTTATCAGGTATGGGTTGACCTTTAGGGATCTTGTTTAACAACTCGTTGTAGTCATTAACCACTGATTCAATTTTTAAAATATGAACCCGATCTTTATTAGGATCAATAGGTAGTTTCTCCATACGACGTTCAATGGCACGCATGTAACGTAAAATATCAGGTAAACGCTTCCAACCACACTCTGTCGCAAAGCCTTTAAATATTAAACTTTCAATTTGTGCTTTAATATCTGACATTGCAAACGCCATACGTAAATCAATACGGCCTTTTAAACGCTTAGAAATATTAAATGCCGTTGTTAGAATGGCTTCCACTTGCTTAGCTATCTCAACTACTGTATCGCCAAGTTCTGCACGAACATATTCTTTCAATGCTTCAAACGTTTCAGGCTGCCAAGCTAAACCGCCCTTTTGTTCGATGAGCTTATCAATACCACACGCAATGCAGTCATCAATCAAATCAAGCACACGACCGTATGGATTAAAATACAAACCTAACTTCGATTTATTCGGTAGGTTTGCATGCAAGTATTTAATCGGTGATGGTACGTTTAATAAAATCAAACGACGTTGACCTGCTTGCATAGCGTTGTGTTGTTCTTCTTCGGTTTCAAACAGTTTAATACCAACAGAGTCTTTGTTATCTGTTAACGCAGGGAACGCTTTAACTTCAAACCCACTACGTTTTTGTTGGTAACGCTCAGGTAATGCACCAAAGCTCCATGTTTTTAAACCTTCTTGCTCAATATCATCATCAGCCACTTGTGATAAGGTCTCTTGTACCTTTTCTTTCAAGTTTTCTTTTAAGCCATAGATATCTTTGCTTTCACGCAGTTTACGATTGCGATGATCAACGGCACGATAGGTAATTTTAAGGTGATCAGGGATCTGATCTAAATTCCAATCTTCGCGCACTAAGGTTACGCCACTCATTCGCTTTAACTCTTTCTCAAGAGCATCAAGTAATGGCATTTCCATTGGCTTAACACGCGCAAGAAATGCATCTGCATAATTAGGTGCAGGCACAAAGTTACGGCGTAACGGTTTAGGTAATGATTTAATTAATGCAATCACTAATTCCTGACGTAAACCCGGAATTTGCCAATCAAAACCATCTGGTTTCACTTGGTTTAAAATTGCTAACGGCACATGAACCGTCACACCATCGTTATCTTCACCCGGCTCAAATTGATAACTTAATTTAAGCTTCAAGTTTCCTTGATGCCAGAAATTAGGATAATCAAGATCCGTTACATGGCTTGCATCACCACGGAAAAGCATTTCACGTTCAAAGTTAAGTAGCTCTGGGTTTTCTTTTGAGGCTTTTTTCCACCAGCTATCAAAGTGACGCCCAGAAGTTACCTGTAAATCAATACGTTGATCGTAGAAGTTAAACAGCTCATCATCATCAATCAAAATATCGCGACGACGAGACTTATGCTCAAGCTCTTCAACTTCACGCAATAACTTACGGTTTTGTTGGTAGAACTTATGCTTGGTTTCCCAATCCCCTTCAACTAATGCGGAACGAATAAATATTTCACGTGATAACGCGGGATCAATATTGCCGTAGTTAACTTTACGCTTACCAACAACAGGGATGCCATAAAGCGTGACTTTCTCAAACGCATGTACTGCGGCTGATTTTTTCTCCCAATGCGGTTCACTGTAACTACGCTTGATCAAATGCTCAGCTAATGGCTCTACCCATTCAGGCTGGATTTTGGCACCAATTCGGCCCCATAAACGCGAGGTTTCAACCAGTTCAGCCACCATTACCCACTTTGGCTGTTTCTTGAAAATGCCCGATCCAGGGAAGATATTAAAGCGAGCATTACGCGCACCTTGATATTCGTTCTTCTCTTGATCTTTCATACCAATATGAGACAGCAAGCCACTCAACAGTGCGATATGAATGCCGTCATAGCTAGCTTCATTACCATTCATTTTTAACTCAAGCTCTTTGACTACTTGATTAACTTGGTAATAGATATCTTGCCATTCACGAATACGTAAATAGTTTAAGTATTCTTTCTTACACAAACGACGGAAATGGTTATTAGATAATTCTTTCTGCTGTTCTTGAATGTAATCCCATAAATTCACAAACGTGACAAAATCAGAATCTTTATCGTAAAAACGACGGTGCTTTTCATCTGACTGTTGTTTTTTATCTGATGGACGCTCACGTGGATCTTGAATGGATAACGCACAAGCAATGATCATCACTTCACGTAATGAACCTGTTTTAGGTGCTTCTAGTACCATACGAGCTAAACGCGGATCGATAGGCAAACGTGCTAACTGACGACCAAGATTTGATAAACGCTTACGTGGATCGGTTGCAGTAGGGTTAATTGCCCCTAATTCTTCAAGCAGACGAATACCATCTTGAATATTGCGATTATCAGGCGCTTCAACAAATGGGAAGGCTTGAATATCACCCAAACCAATCGCAGTCATTTGCAGAATAACTGACGCTAAGTTAGTACGAAGAATTTCTGGATCAGTAAATTCTGGGCGTGATAAGAAATCATCCTCAGAATATAAACGAATACAGATACCTTCTTGCACACGACCACAACGCCCCATACGCTGATTAGCACTGGCTTGTGAAATTGCCTCAATCGGTAGACGTTGAACTTTGGTACGGTAGCTATAACGGCTAATACGCGCAGTACCGGGATCGATAACGTATTTTATACCAGGTACAGTTAGCGAGGTTTCCGCTACGTTAGTCGAAAGCACAATTCGACGACCGTTGTGAGACTGGAAGACTCTATTTTGTTCATTAGCTGATAATCGTGCATACAGCGGCAGAATTTCAGTATGACGTAAATTACGCTTTTCTAATGCATCAGCAGTATCACGAATTTCACGCTCACCGTTCATGAAGATCAGAATATCACCCATGCCTTCATCGCACAGTTCATCAACCGCATCAAAAATAGCATCGAGTTGATCGCGATCTGTATCATCGCCATCTTCAACTACTGGGCGGTAACGCACTTCCACAGGGAAGGTACGGCCTGATACTTCAATAATAGGTGCATTATTAAAGTGCTTTGAAAAACGCTCAGGATCGATAGTGGCCGATGTAATAATAACTTTTAAATCTGGGCGCTTAGGCAATAATTCGCGTAAGTAACCCATGATAAAGTCGATATTAAGACTACGTTCGTGCGCTTCATCGATAATAATGGTGTCATATTGACTTAAAAAACGGTCGTGCTGAATTTCAGCCAGCAAAATACCGTCAGTCATTAACTTAACGTGGCTGCGCTCAGAAACTTGATCATTAAATCGTACTTTATAACCGACATGTGAACCCAGTTCACACTCCATTTCCTCGGCAATACGTGTTGCAACAGAACGTGCAGCTAAACGACGAGGCTGGGTATGACCAATCATACCGTGAGTACCACGACCAAGCTCTAAACATATTTTAGGTAACTGGGTCGTTTTACCTGAACCAGTTTCACCTGCAACGATAACCACTTGGTTATGTTTAATTGCTTCTGCAATGTCGTCTTTTTTCTGACTAACAGGCAGTTGAGCAGGATAAATAATTTTAGGGCGATGATTTCGACGTAATTCTACCGTCTGCATTGATTTAGCAATATCTAACGCAATTTCATCAAATACTGCATGCTTAGATTTTTCATTTTTAATTCTTGATGCGCCTTGTACACGTTTGTGTAGACGAAAACGATCGCGCATCATGCAATCTTTAATCGCAGACTTTAATGTTTTTTCATTATTTAACACGTCTGCTTGAGTTTGATTCGACTGACTCAATGTAATTCCTGTCTTTTCAATGACTAATGATACCGACCATTCAAATACAACAATACTATCGGTATAACTTGGCGATTCGAAATTTTGTTAATTCTATCACAAATGAAACGGTGTGAGATCCGCTTAAAAGACAATTACTCATAACGACCTAATCAGCCATAAAAAAAGCCCATTTGTTGGCATTCAAATGGGCAAAATTTTATTTATAAACAGTATGTTTACAAACAATTACACCGATACTAATACTTGGTCAGTATCATTAATCAAATTAGCTAGCCACTTACGACCTCGAATACGATAAGTCGTCAGTGCAACTTTCACTACTTCCTCAGCTAAAATAGCGGTTAACACCCAATGTAAAGGCCACCCCAGAAAAATGCCGGTAAAGATAGCCAAAGGAATACCCACACCCCACTGACCGAACAAATCAATGAAAATGCTGAATTTGATATCGCCACCGCTGCGCAATACCCCCCCAATACCCACCATATTAAACACTTTTAAAAATAGCCCCAGCGCAAGCACCATGGTGACATTTAATGACATAGCTAAATTCGGTGTATCTGCCCGTTGGAGCCACAGACTTACAGTGTCACTTGCGAGCCAAATTGAAATACCCAACACAAAAGCCATCGACACACTCAACCCAATAAAGAACCATGATTGATGCCAAGCCCGTTGGTAATTCTCAGCGCCTAATTCATGCCCTAAAATAGTCGAAGCGGCCACGGCAAAACCGATAAAAGCAGAAATCAATACGCCCTCAATCGGTGCAAGTAGGCTAATGATTGCTAATTCAGTGACACCTAACTGAGCAAAAATAATACTGTAAACCAAAACACCCATCGCCCAACCTGCATCATGAATGATCATTGGTAATGCAATGGTTAAATAACGTTTACGCGCTTGAGGTGTTTTTGCTGTTTCGATATCAATCGCTAACGGCAGAATTTCACGATGTCGGTAATAAGTCACAGCTAATAAAATTACTGTTTGAATACCGCGTGAAATCGTTGTTCCTAATGCGGCTCCAGCAACCCCCATTTCAGGGAAACCATATAGGCCAAAAATAAATAGCGCATTTAACGTCGCGTTTAATAGCACAGCCACTAAACCGACATAGGTTGGCATTTTTGCTTCACCAACAGCACGTAAAGCCGCCTCTAAAGGCACGACAATCGCAGTAAAAATGATGCTCCAACCACAAACGTACAAATAGTCTTTAGCATGTACAACAAAATCAGCCTGATCGCTAATAACGCTAACAATTTGTTGTGGAAATAAACGATAGATAATCGCAAAAGGTAACGTAAAAACAATCGCACACACCCAAGATTGCAATAAGGTGCGACGCACACCGTCCATTCTGCCAGCGCCAAAATATTGAGCAGCTAATACTCCAACGGCACCACTGACACCAACCACCAGCAATAAGTTAAAAAAGAAGATACGGTTACCTATACCCACGGCAGCGACTGGCGATTCACCCAGTTTTGACACCATTAGTACATCGACTAACCCCAGTAATGCGAACAACATTGACTGCATCGAAACCGGTAATGCCAACCGCCACGTTTTTTGCCAAAAAATTCTATCTGCTGATGTGCGCCATGTCGTCATAGTTAAATACTCAATTAACGGTTACCTTGTGATAATGATCATACCTAGTGTTGTTAATTTACGGTTATTCTAAGCAATCAAAAACGTTTGCCAAACTATCAACTTTAATCAAAAAGGATTTTATAATGGCATGGTTTGAACATTTAAATATTTCACCACAATGCCACTCCATCATTATTGACCAAGTGCAATCATTAGCCTTGGAACAAAAGCACATCATTCAGTGTGGCATTAATTATGGTAAAGAAGCATTTACTCTTTACCGTCGTAACCCTGACATGCACATGTTGCTATTTACCCTCAAAGGCCGCGGAATACTTAACACTCCAGCCAAGCAATGGGATTTGCAACCCGATCATGTGATTTATGTGCCACCAGGGTATGAGAATGGATTTGATATCAATCCCAACGAGAATCATGATCTTATTTGGGATATGGCGTGGGTTATGCTTGAACAACAAAGTTATTGGGATCAGCGCTTACCTCATGAGATAACTTATTATCCAACCCAATCAGGCTCATTATTATTTCAAACTATCGGTTGTCTCCAACAAGCACTGTGTTTGGGCTATCCCCTTGCGGATCAACTTTCGGCAAATATCACTGAACAACTGTGCCTATTGGTTGCTAACCGTACTTCGCCTCATTCACCATTAGCATTACAACGTTTAGAGCGTGTATTTCAGCATGCAAAACAGCAATTACACCACCCATGGCAAGTAAAAGATCTAGCTGCACTGTATCCATGTTCTGAACCACATTTACACCGTTTATGTCAGCAATATTATAGCCAAGCCCCTATGGCACGTTTAACGCACTTACGCATGGAACATGCCGCCGGTTTATTAACCACCACTTCCTGGCCAATTCAACATATTAGTGACTTTTGTGGTTATCCAAACCCAACTAATTTTAGTACCCGTTTTAAAAGCTGGAGTTCTTTTAGCCCACGTCAATTCAGATCACGGTTTCAGAGTGAATCTTAAGCATCAACAGCTCAATCAATAACCATCAAATATTTTATTTTCTATCGATGACTTATATCGGTTAAGCTTATAGTCATAAAATAAATAAGACTTAAGTACTTAGTGCTCTAAAAGGGACCCTCCATGCCAAATTGTTTTGCTTACTGTTATCAACTTAATGGCGATCATTCCAAACCCGCACTGACCCTTGATAAAATTAATAACTGGCAATCCACTGATGGTCTACTTTGGCTGCATCTCGACTATACCCAACCACAAGCACAGCAATGGATTCAACAAAGTCAGCTACCTGATATCGAAAAGGACTCCCTGACCAATGATCGTGAACGGCCACGATTAAACCAAACCAAAGATGGGTTCTTCTTAGCATTACGTGGTATAGATATTGATAAAAACACCCAAAATAAACCGTCAGACAGTATGGTTTCTATTCGTGGCTATTTTACTAAAAACTTGATTGTTACCACGTCAAACCAGCCTATTGTCGCTATTTCACGTATAGCCGATCATATTGAAGGTGGCTTTGGCCCCACAACTATTGGTAACTTTATTTTAAGCTTATGTGATCATTTGGTAAGTCATAAAATGACGGTGATTGATACCATTGATGAACAATTGACCGAGCTTGAAGAGCAAGTCATGACGGATAGCGATATGAACTTACGTAATAATATCGCTGTATTACGTCGTGAAACAGTAAAGTTACGTCATTCAATGACACCTCAACGTGATGCATTAGCTAAATTAATAACCATAGAGACACCACTACTATCTCTGGCGGAACGTCAAAAAATTCATGAAGTAGATGAAAAAATCAGTCATGCGCTTGATGATCTTAATGCTATTCGCGAACGTGCTAATGTAACCCAAGAAGAGTTAATGAGTCTGCAATCAGAAGCATTAAATCAACGACTATACTTCCTCTCACTTATTACCACGGTATTCTTGCCGCTAGGATTTTTAACAGGTTTATTTGGGGTTAACCTTGACGGTATTCCCGGTGCAGAAGATCATTTGTCATTTTCAATCTTCTGTGGATTATTAGTTGGCGTATTGATTCTGCAACTCGCATTATTTTATCGTCGAAAATGGATATAACAGATAAAACTGCAAACGTATTTTTAGTGGCTTTTATTTTTATCGTATATCGATATAAACTTAGGTATTAGTTATACGTAATTATCATCAGAATAAGGGCTACAATGTTTTCAACATTACGAACTTTGTTTAGACAAGTTATGAATGAAAGTGCCAGCGCTGGCGCAGTAGATACACCCACACTTAATTTAGCGATGGCGTCATTGTTATGTGAAGTGGCAAATGCCGATCATGATCGTGACCCGCGTGAAGAACAAGCAAAAGTGCAGCTACTGATTAAATTACTTGATACCACAGAAGAACAAGCAACGGTATTACTGAGCCAAGCACAACAACAAAGCCAGCAATCTATTTCTTTATATGAATTTACTAATAAACTACGCGAATTATCACAACCACAACGTTATCAATTAATTGAAGCAATGTGGCAAGTTGCCTATGCTGATGGCGTAATAGATCCTTTAGAAGAAGCGGTGATCAGACAGGTGTCTGATTTGATCTATTTAGATCACTCTGAGTATATTCGCGCCAAGCTCAATGCGGGTAAATTAGCCTCATAATTTCTGTATGCTTTCCATATAACGCCTTACTTCTCTTATGATCAATCAAAACACTACCACGGTAGAAATTTGCTACCGTGGTTGTTTTTATGCTGATTTATCTCGTCCTATCAATGAATATCAATAGTTCGACTCGCTTTCTTATATTTAATTCGCCATCCTTGCCAACGTGGTAACTCCCATCGCTTAGGATCTTGTTTACGATTTCCATGAAGATAATGCGCAATCACGGTTTTTCGGCTGATCTGATATTCAATACGGAGCTCAAAATCATTTAAATTCACACTGTGTGGATATTGATTGTCAAACTCTTCGCGTTCCCATTCAGGAATACCATTAAATACAAAATCGTCGGCACTGAACAAAGCAATATCATCAATTGTTTCAATTCCAATATCTGCAATCTGTTGTGATAACCATTCAGTCACCTCAACAATTTCAGGTTTGCGCTGACAAATATCAGCTTGATAACGTCCTAATCCAAGGTACAAATTCCATTGGTGTATATCTGTCGTTAAGCGTGCCGCTAATCCTGCTAAAACTTCGTTAGCTAAAATCAAATCGACAATAGCTGTACTGGCTGCTGCACCACTAACATCTTGCCATTGGGTATCAATCACCCGCCCTGCATAAATTCGTTCAATTGCCGTTTGAAAATGGCCTGCACTGGTTTCAATGGTTTGTCCGTATTGATTTTCACCGAGATCAAGCGCTACTATTTGTGACAACGTCACAGGTGCGATACATGTGGCTAAGACTAGGTTTTGTTTAACACCCTTACCCGGTAAAGCAAATTGGTCAAATACCACCGCAGCCTCTGCCATTTGATCATGTTCTATTGCAAATAAAGTATCACGACTAAGTGTCACTTCATTAAAACCATTACCTAAAGCTTGTCGACGCCGTTCCCGACGTACATAAACCAGCTCTGGCACTGCCGTCATAACAGCATCAATCCACGGCTGACGACGAAAGGCACTAGCAGCTTCAAGTTGCGGTAATTGCAGTACTTCTCGCATTTTAGATGCCAATAGTCGTGCTTCTGTGCGCATATTGTCATCAACGGTTAGCCATTCGGGTACAACATCTGCCCTTACCATTTTAATTAACGCTGTCGCATCACAATATTGTTGCCCTAACCATAAAAATAACGCCTGTTGATCTTGTTCTGACTTAGGAGGCTGCCACAGTTTTTGCGGAATCGATAATGCAGCAGCTAAGTCAACCATAGCTTCTTGATGACGGCGCTCAGGCATTGCAGTAATCAAATGGGCAAATAAACTATCAATCGGTAATTGATACAAACGTCGCCCATAATCGGTCACCACTTCATCATCCGTTACCGCTTTCATCGTTTGTAATGTTTGAAACGCACTCATTAACGTTTTTTCTGGCAAATGATCAATAAACGCTAATTGTGAAAATTTAGCCTCGCAGCACAACGCGGCTAAATAGGGTTCAACTAACTCTTCACGTTGTAATTCTGCGGGCGTTAATCGCTCAAGTGGTGCAGATTTGCCATATAAACGCAGACAAACACCATCTTTCACGCGACCTGCGCGACCTTTACGTTGCTCAGCACTTGCTTTTGAAATGGCATGTAATGCTAATACAGTACGACCATTACGCTGGTGGGTTCGACGCTCTAACCCTGAGTCAATAATGAGTGTAACACCCGGAATAGTCAGTGATGTTTCAGCAACATTGGTCGCCAAAATAATACGTTGTTTCTTACTTGCGGTTAGCGCCCGTTGGCGTTCATCATCGGTAACAGAGGCATGCAATGGAATTA
The DNA here is from genome assembly GCF_003025475.1 of Photobacterium sp. NCIMB 13483. Lineage (NCBI taxonomy): Bacteria > Pseudomonadati > Pseudomonadota > Gammaproteobacteria > Vibrionales > Vibrionaceae > Photobacterium > Photobacterium sp. NCIMB 13483. The sequence continues at coordinate 61,156 of NZ_PYLV01000004.1, read as the reverse complement.
CATCTACCGCACCTGCGGCAACCGCATCAGCAAAATAACGTCGAAGCGCTTGAGTTGCTGCGGTAATTTCCTTTCTGCCGGGTAAAAATACTAAGATATCTTGATGATCACGATAATACTGACTGGTTAACTTAACGATCCGTTGTTCCAAATGTTCATTGCTGGGCATGGTTTGAGTATCAGCCGCATGATGACAAACATTCACCATAAAATTACGCCCTGTCGCATGCAAATGCGTGGCACCTAAATACGTCACTAAACGTTGGCTATCCATTGTCGCCGAGGTGGCAACTAAACGATGACTTTGGCGCTGTTTTAAAAGAGCGAGCAGTAAATCGGTATCCCAACGACGTTCATGAAATTCATCAATGATCACCGTATCAAACAAAGCTAACTGATCATCACTTAACCAACGTAATGCAACCCCCGGTGTCGCAAAGATCACTTGAGTATCTGCATCAAAATGTTGTTCAAAACGAATCGCATAGCCAACGGATATCTGCTGGGGATTAGCAACATCAGTGGTTAAATATTCAGCTAATGATGTACAAGCCACTCGTCGCGGTTCAACCACTAATACTCGGCCTAATTCGGCAGCCCACAAGGGTAAACGGGTTGATTTTCCAGATCCGGTTTCAGCCTCTACCACAATGTGTTGCTGAGATAATGCGACTAAAAAATCGGACTTAATACTATCAATAGGCAATGAAGCGTACATAATTCAATCTATTACTGATTCTGACGTGGTTATTGTGACAATATTCAGCGATGTTGTCATTGACTAGCCTTGATAGTTGTTGATTCCATAAACAATCAACACTAATTTTCAGTAAATATGTCAGTTTACCGCTACAATAATTGACTTTTTGCTGTAACTCCCTAGCCTTACAGCATCAACTTATGGAGGCTGTGCCGTATGACTAGCAAAACCATTTTTAACCCTGAATTATGGGAAGCCGTTCCAGGCTTTAACTTTGAAGACATCACTTACCATCGTGCTAAAGCGCATGGAACAGTACGTATTGCCATTGATCGTCCTGATTGCTTAAATGCCTTTCGCCCAAAAACTGTCGATGAACTTTACACAGCACTTGATCATGCTCGTCAATGGTCAGATGTAGGTTGCGTATTAATTACCGGTAACGGCCCATCTCATAAAGGACAGTGGTCTTTCTCATCGGGTGGCGATCAACGTATTCGTGGTAAAGATGGCTACAAATATGAAGGTGCTGAAGAAGGTACTGCTGATGTTGCTCGTATGGGTCGTTTGCATATCCTTGAAGTGCAACGTCTTATTCGCTTTATGCCAAAAGTCGTGATTGCAGTTGTTCCTGGCTGGGCTGTTGGTGGCGGTCATAGTCTGCATGTTGTTTGTGACTTAACTCTTGCCTCTAAAGAGCACGCGGTATTTAAACAAACCGATCCTGATGTGGCATCATTTGATTCTGGTTATGGCTCTGCATACTTAGCGAAAATGATCGGCCAAAAACGTGCGCGTGAAATCTTCTTCTGTGGCTTTAACTACAATGCGCAAGAAGCTTATGATATGGGTATGGTTAACAAAGTGGTTGATCACTTTGAGCTTGAAGAAGAAGCACTACGTTGGGCGAAAGAAATTAACAGTAAATCACCAACTGCAATGCGTATGCTTAAATATGGCTTTAACTTACCAGACGATGGTTTAGTCGGTCAGCAATTATTTGCAGGTGAAGCAACCCGTTTAGCTTATGGCACCGCAGAAGCACAAGAAGGTCGTGATGCTTTCTTAGAAAAACGCGATCAAGATTTCAGCAAATTCCCTTGGCATTATTGATGCGCATTACAAAAAATAGTAACAAGATGATCTTATTGCGTTAGTAACACAGATACATATCTCATCTTATAAGCAAAAGCTCTTATTCAAGGGCTTTTATTTTGTCCAAATTATTAGTTGCCATAAAAAACAGGCCTATTTTTGCTTATTAATAAAATAAACATCAGAAACATGACCGCTTTCTCGAAATAAATCACTCTACCCTTTGAATTATCAACGATGAAGTTCTAGCATTAGCAGCATAGAAATTCTCAGTCCAGTTTCTGGCTTAATCGCAACAGAGTTTATCGTATGAACAATAATAAAAGACCTCTATATATTCCTTACGCCGGCCCAATACTCCTTGAGACGCCATTACTAAATAAAGGCAGTGCTTTCTCTATTGAAGAGCGCATGTTTTTCAACCTAGAAGGTCTTCTTCCTGAAGCTATCGAGTCAATAGAAGAACAAACTGAACGTGCTTACCAGCAATATCAGAAATTTGATAACGACATGGATAAGCATATTTACTTACGCAATATCCAAGACACCAATGAAACGCTTTTCTACCGTCTTGTAGAAAACCATATCACAGAAATGATGCCGATTATTTATACACCAACGGTTGGTTCTGCCTGTGAAGATTTCTCAAATATCTACCGCCGCGGCCGTGGTTTATTTATTTCTTACCCAAACCGCGATCGCATTGAAGACATGCTAAACAACGCTTCTCGCCAAAACGTGAAAGTAATTGTTGTTACTGATGGCGAACGTATTCTTGGTTTAGGCGATCAGGGCATCGGTGGTATGGGTATTCCTATCGGTAAACTTTCTCTTTACACCGCTTGTGGTGGCATTAGCCCTGCTTACACATTACCTGTTGTACTAGATGTTGGTACCAATAACCCACAACGCCTTTCAGATCCAATGTACATGGGTTGGCGACACGCGCGTATTACAGGAGTGGAGTATGACAACTTTGTTGATGATTTCATTCAAGCAGTTAAACACCGTTGGCCTGAAGCATTAATCCAGTTTGAAGATTTCGCTCAAAAAAATGCGATGCCATTACTTGAACGCTATAAAGATAAAGTATGTTGCTTTAACGATGATATTCAAGGTACTGCTGCTGTGACTGTTGGTTCATTATTAGCAGCATGTAAAGCAGCTGGCACCAAATTATCTGATCAACGTGTGACATTCTTAGGTGCAGGCTCTGCTGGTTGTGGTATTGCTGAAGCTATTATTGCTCAAATGGTCGCTGGTGGTATTACTGATGCACAAGCGCGTAGCCAAGTATTTATGGTGGATCGTTGGGGCTTATTAGTTGAGAACATGCCTAACTTACTCAACTTCCAACAAGCCTTAGTGCAAAAGAATACTAATATTGAAGATTGGGAACTATCTGATACCAATATTTCATTATTGGATGTTATGCGTAATGCTAAACCAACAGTGCTAATTGGTGTGTCAGGCGTTCCAGGGCTATTTAGCGAAGAAGTTATTCGTGAAATGTATGCTCATTGCCCTCGCCCAATTATTTTCCCATTATCAAACCCAACTAGCCGTGTTGAGGCAACACCGTTTGATCTCATTCATTGGACTGAAGGTAATGCATTGGTCGCAACAGGCTCACCGTTTGATCCTGTCGTTTACGAAGGCAAAACTTACCCAATCGTTCAATGTAATAATAGCTACATTTTCCCAGGTATTGGTTTAGGCGTTCTGGCTGTTAATGCGCGTCGTGTTACCAGTGAAATGCTAATGGAAAGTAGCCGCGCGCTTGCGGAGTGTTCACCATTAGCGATTCACGGTAAAGGTCCACTGCTTCCAGGGCTTGAGGATATTCAAAAAGTATCCCGTAAAATTGCTTTTGCGGTTGCCAAAAAAGCGGTTGAACAACACAAAGCACCTAAAAATTCTGATGAACGTATTCGTGAGAAAATTGATGCTAACTTCTGGCAATCAGAATACCGCCGTTACAAGCGTACCTCATTTTAACTAACCGTTAATTTGTCACTAACATTCGAAGTATTGAATAATGCTTCGAATGTTTATTTCGAGCAGTTTAACGCATGATATCGCGCACAAAACATACAAACCGTCATGATTGAAGCTTACGTTTGGGCTTTTTTAAACAAAAACATCATTTATTAAGGTAAGATATTAATAAAGCATTATATTTTTTTATTGGATAATTATGAAACTGCTCAACATAATTCGCATTACTGCAGTTCTCTTTATCATCTTTGTTGCCACGTTATTATTACTTGATCGTTGGGTTTCAGTACAAACAGCAAACCAAATTTACCACGATCCAGCAAAACTGCCTGATTATAATGTTGGATTGGTTTTAGGCACCAGTAAATACATAGCTAAAACACTCAATCCTTATTATACCTACCGCATGTCTGCTGCCGTCGATTTATATAACAAGCATAAAGTTGATGTTTTCTTAGTCAGTGGTGATAACGCACATCGTTCGTACAATGAGCCTCGTACAATGAAGCGCGACTTATTAAAGGCTGGTGTAGCTAAAAATGAAATAGTGCTAGATTATGCTGGCTTTCGTACCCTTGACTCTGTTGTTCGAGCAAAAGAAGTCTTTGATACTAATCGTTTTGTTATTATTACTCAGCAGTTTCATTGTGAACGTGCATTATTTATTGCCAATCACTATAATATCAACGCAAGCTGTTTAGCTGTTAAAGAGCCTCGCCGTGGTATGGCAAGTTTTAAAATTCGTGTACGTGAAGTGTTTGCTCGCATAAAAGCAATGATTGATTTGTTTATATTACATGTGCAACCTAAATTCTTAGGCCCCAAAGAACCCATCATTGATCCATTAATTACCGCGCCTGTGGAACATATTCTTGCACCAATAACTGATCAGGCTCCAATTAAAATAATCGTCCCCTCTGCCGCGATAAAAACAATTTCACCACCACCAGCATTAAAAACTGAACATTAAAAAAGCCAGACCCGTACTCATGAGGTATCTGGCTTTTAATCAGTCTTTTATTAAACTATTTGACTGACTTTATTTCTATTATTCATATTATCAAAAACCCGCTGTCGAACACATTTCATATGCTCTTGCGCTTCTCTATGAATTTTTTTAGTTAAGCTGATCTTTTTTTCTTTCATTATCCACTAGTCTTTATACTAATAAGCACTCCATTGCAGTACCTATAATAGCATAGCCTAGATCGCGCAGCACTAGTTATCTTAAGCCAAATTATATAACGCTAAAAAGCATTATTTCAGCAATATATAGCTTCCAGAAAATACAACCCAGCACATTAAAAGCCACATAAAGATCACAATACACACAAATAATCAACAAACACGCCTTATTAATATACTTTCATCACATTCATACTACCGTAACCCATCGTATGATCACTTCCGCTTACTAAAAGCTAACTATAAAAATAATGTAGTCTCAACATATGGAAGATTCACCTATGACAACACTTGCTCTTACACTCAAACATTGGCTATTCAATAGGAATAGTTTAATTCTGATTGGCAATAGTTTAATGATGTTTATACTCATCAATACATTACCTTTTGAACGTAATGTTGTGATTGGTTTAAGCATATTATTCTTCGTTGCTGTAATGTGGTTGACTGAAGCCATCCATGTCAGTATTACAGCCCTACTCGTTCCACTGCTCGCTGTAGGGTTCGGTGTTTTTGATACATCTAAAGCATTAACGAGCTTTTCAAATCCAATCATATTCCTATTCTTAGGTGGATTTGCACTTGCAGCAGCATTACATAAACAGCAACTCGACCAAGTAATTGCAGATAAAGTGCTGATTGCAGCCAAAGGGCGTATGTCTGTGGCTGTATTTATGTTGTTTGGTGTAACTGCTGGATTATCAATGTGGATCAGTAATACCGCCACCACAGCGATGATGCTGCCACTCGTATTAGGTGTCTTAAGCAAGGTCAATACAAAAAGTGGCCATAAGACCTATGTTTTTGTGTTATTAGGTACAGCTTATTGTGCCAGTATTGGCGGTATCGCAACCATTGTTGGTAGTCCACCGAACGCTATTGCTGCCGCTGAAGTGGGTTTAAGTTTTACTGAGTGGATGGCCTTTGGCGTTCCCGTTACTATTATTCTATTACCACTCACTGTCACACTGCTATACATCATCTTAAAGCCAGATCTAAACCATCAGTTTGAACTTGATCATACTCCCATTCAATGGAGTAATGGTAAGCTAATCACAATGGCTATTTTCATGGTGACCGTGGCCTTATGGATCTTCAGTAAACCCATAAATACCTTTTTAGGCGGCTATGCTAAATTTGACACCTTGGTTGCTTTAAGTGCCATCATCATGCTTGCGGTATCTAGAGTTGTTGAATGGAAAGATATAAAGAATTCAACCGATTGGGGCGTATTATTACTGTTCGGAGGTGGCATTTGTTTAAGTAACATACTTAAAGTAACGGGAACAAGTGTCTTCCTTGCCACAGCACTCAGTGACATGCTACATCAAGCAGGGCTTCTACTCACTATTCTTGGAGTAGCTATTTTTGTAGTTTTTCTTACTGAGTTTGCGAGTAATACGGCAAGTGCCGCATTATTGGTCCCAGTTTTTGCAACCGTAGCTGAAGCGCTAGGTGTATCACCCATTGTATTATCAGCATTAATTGCTATCAGTGCGTCTTGTGCGTTTATGCTACCAGTTGCCACACCACCCAATGCGATTGTGTTTAGTACCGGTTATATAAAGCAAAGTGAAATGATGCGAGTTGGACTTTATTTAAATATTGTTTGTATTATATTTTTAACTGTATTTACATGGCTATTTTGGTAAATCGACCAATAACTGCATAATATACTGAAAAATAAGAAAGGTGACATAAACCGTCACCTTTTTTTATGCGTTATTTTAATCGAGAATAAATAATAGCTGTTCCGTATTGTCTTTGACGAAGTCAACTGTTCCTTTTATTTCACTTTTTAATTCAATTAATTGTTGTTCTTCAAGCGAGTATGGAAGATAAACGACAAGCCGCATAATACCTTCTTGTTTTGCTAAAGAGGACAATCGAATTAAATTATTAATATCACTTGTATGGCTTGATAATATTTTTAATGCTTTTTTTTCTAGTCGCTCAGCACAAGATAAATTATTTTTACCCATTGTTTTTACTGTCGCTTCAAATAAAGGAATTAAATATTTTAAAGCGTCCATAAATGATAAACGTTGCTGGCATGATTTAGATAGAAACTCCGTGTAATCAAAAATCACATCCTTTTCTATGGCTTTATCAACGATTGTTTCCATAGCTATCCTTAGTCAGAAACATAATATTCATTTAAATATCATTAGTGGAACTACCTAATGTAATCACTATACGTTGATATCAATTCTAATTGTATATTTCACAATTAAAGTCTGTGATGAATATCTCATTCTATTTACACTTAAATTCACAAAAACACAATAAAAACAAATATTTAACAAAACGATCACAGTTAATACTTTATAAATAACTCTATATCTATAAAATCATTCTATACTTACAATAAATCGTTACTAGCAATAATTCCTCTTATCTCTGCCAAACAATTTATAGCAACATCACCACTAATAAATAAGCAATCATTCAATAATCTAACATCATATGATTATTCTTAACCTACTCCCTGCTGTAAGTAAAACATCCTTTATTGGCACCAATAATTTTATAATTGATTACATTTAATAAACTCACCACCTTACGAGTGTGAAACATCACCAATTATTATTAACAACCTAAAATAATGATTTTCACCACCCCAATAAAACGGTAATTTATTCACCATATTGATAATTAATTGCTTCAAATTAACGCTTTTTTAAATCTTATGTAAAATTAACCATAAAAACGACTGGAAACTTATGGGCTACAAGTCTAAAATTGCCTCGTTTGGGGAGTAGTCACAATTGTTCGCCTGTCGTCATCTCGAAGTCACAAACTTCCGGCAGCCGTGAATGGATTTGCTCGCAGTAACTTTTTGTCTGCAATAGACACCACTGCCAGCACCATTTTGACGAGACCAATGCCATTATCGTTTACATATAAATGTATTCGAACCTATGCAACATAATTGCATGGGTTTTTTTAATGTGCGGAAGGTTTTGTTTAGGCTCGCCTATGGCATACCTTTCGTATTTTATTCTATGCAATAACATATTGTTATGATTACTGTTTCATTTAATTCGATTTTTATAAATATCATTAAATAAACAATAAAACTAATAGCAATAAATTATCGCACTAGATATTTATATAAAGAGAGAACTCTATGAGTATTTTTAGTTATGAAGGGTTTGCTGTATTAACAGTATTAATGTTTGCACTCGATCTGTATCAAACACGTGGTGGTAAAATATCGATTAAAACAGCCGCACTTTGGAGTGTTTTTTGGGTATGTTTAGCTCTTATTTTTATGGGCTTTATTTACCTATACTGGCCTCAAATGGCACCAGAGAGTACATATACAAATAAACAAGCAGCAACATCATTTATTACTGGCTACTTATTAGAGAAATCGTTAAGTGTTGATAACTTATTTGTTTTTGCATTAATCTTTGGCCAATTTGCCGTACCTGAACGTCTACGTCCTCGTATTCTTATGCTGGGTATTGTCGGTGCACTCTTCCTACGTGCTGGTATGATTGGTGTTGGCGCAAAACTATTGGCTGATTATCATTGGATCCTATACATCTTTGCTGTTTTCTTACTTTATACTGGTTTTAAACTATGGCGCGAAGGTGAAGAAGAACAGGAAGATTTCTCAGATTCAGCACCAGTGCGTATTGTGAAGCGCTTCTTTAGAGTCTCTGATGATTATCATGATCATAAAATGTTTATTAAAGACAGTAAAGGTTGGCTTGCAACACCACTATTAGTTGTCGTCGCAGTTATCTCACTAACCGATGTGATGTTTGCACTGGACTCAATTCCTGCAATTTTCGCCGTTACCCAAGAAGCATTCTTAGTCTTTACAGCTAATGTGTTTGCCCTACTGGGTTTACGTTCACTGTATTTCGTATTGGAAGGCATGTTGACTCGTTTCTGCTATTTACGCGTCGCTTTAGCATTTATACTGAGTTTTATTGGTATCAAAATGCTACTTGTTGGTTCACCATATGCGATTCCAACAGTGATTTCACTTTGTGTGATCATTCTTTCTATTACGATTGCTATCAGTGCATCGCTATGGAAAACACGTAATATTGAAACAACTGAACAATAATCACTGCTGATTACTGATTAAATAAAAAATGCCACTGCTAACTAAAAATGATAACCAGTGGCATTTTTATTCTTTACTTTATCACTACTAACTATTCACTAAGCAAGATGTTGTGTTATCACATTCAAGAGCTGTTGTGGCTGAGTCACAATATATGACGGTATGATTTGCGAAAGCTTGTCATGATCGCTCTTCTTGCCTGTATCAACCCACACACTAGCAATACCAGCCCCATTTGCACCTGCAATATCAGCCGCTAATGAATCTCCCATATGAAGGGTTTCACTTGGCTCACACTTCACCAGATCTAATGCTTTTTTAAAAATACTTAATGCAGGCTTCTCTTCTGGCTCTTCCCCACCAACAATAATATAGTCTACATGTTGATCCATAGCGGTAGCTGCAAGTTTAGGATACTGAGAAAAAACAGGCCCGTTAGTGATCACCACCAGCTTATAATGTTGACGAAGCGTCGCAAGCATCGCTTTAACTTCAGGAAAGAAATCAAACCCAGCCATACGACCATCATCAAACGCTGCTTGAATAGCTTTTGCTTGCTCAAAAGAAAGAGAGATCTGTTGTTGAGCAAATAGTGTTTGTACTAATGTTTGACGAAACAGTAATTCATTATCTAATAACGCCACTAATTGTGGAAATTCACTATTTAACTGTTTATAAATTCCGGCAATGTAACGTTGGCAAAAAACATCAGCATTCAATGTCGGAAATTGTGATTGAACATAGTGTGTTAATGTCGCTAAAGCTTGTTTATCTGCAACTGATGTTGCACATAACGTTTCATCCATATCTAAAAAAATAGCTTTTAACATTACGTCCCCATTGTGCCGTACATCATGACACTCTAACTATGTAGTTTTAAAAATAATAATTAAATTCTACCCTGAGTTACCAAATTGCGCACATAAAAAAGCCAGCATTCAAGTGCTGGCTTTAACAGATTACGCAATCAATAATAATTTAGTGATTCACAAAATCTTTCATTGTAATAAATTTAGCTTTAATTGGCTTAGCTTGTGGTGAGTCATAGCCATAAATATCACTACGCATTTGTAGGTGACCATCTTGATCAACCCATGCAGTTAAGTACACAAAATCAACATCAATACGCTTAGATAGGCTTACCACTTTATGTTGCTTGGTATCTAACATTGTCTTAAACGGTGCAATACTACTACGATTTTGATAATTAATTACATAATTAGCTAAATCATCAGCACGCTCAACACGTACACAACCAGAGCTTAAATCACGCTTATTACGGCTAAATAAACCATGAGCAGGCGTATCATGTAAGAAAATAGCATAATCATTTGGCATTAAGAATTTCACATTACCCAATGAGTTATGAGGACCAGGACCTTGCTGGAATTCATGAGGGAATGTTTTTGGATTTACTGTTGCCCAATCAATGCTACTTGGTGGAATAACAGTACGATCACGCCAGCTATTTAGAATTTGCATGTTATGTGCTTTCAAATAATCACGCGATATCTTCACTTTTGGAATAACATCGTTCTGTTTAATGGTGATTGGCACATTCCAATATGGATTCACAACCATGGTTGTAATCGCAGATGAGAACAAGTTTGTTGGGCGAGTATCACGACCGACGATAACTTTAGACTCAAATACTTTTTTACCGTTGTCGAACACTTCTAACTTGTAGTTCGGAATATTTACCCAGATATGTGCACGAGTATCATTATGACGGTTTAAAGCCGATAAACGTAACGTATTCAATGCAAGAACACGTGCGATATCACTATAAGGCATTACTAACTGTTTAACAGTACCAGCACCAATAACACCATCAACACTTAAGCCATGACGCTTTTGGAAAGTCTTAAGACTCTTAAACATTATACCTGTGTTTGTGACTGTTGGCTGAGCCAATAAGGTATCACGATCTGCAGCTGACATATCGCCAAGGTTATATAGAACCTGAACAATTTCATGTCCTTTTGGCAATACAGCGCCTTGACGATATACGCCTTTAAAATTTGATGCAACTAAATGATGCGGCGCTAAATTTTCAAACTTCTGAATAACCTTTATCGTTGGCTCAAAATCAACATATGTAGGGCGGTACATTGTTAATTTAGCCATCGTCATTGGATATGCGTCATCCCCCTTCGCATATTCCAACATGCTATGGGTCATATTAACGGGTTTAGATAAGAATAAAACATTACGGTGTTGAGCAATGTAATTCTGAAATGCACGATAAACATAGTAAGTATCTGTCGCTAATAAATCATAGCCACGCAGATTACCGTCTTGTTCAAGTTGCTTCATTTCAGTTAAACGCTGTGCAATACCAGGGAGCATTTTACTATCAGCAAGTACTTGAAGTTGTAATGCTAACTCATTACGCAGTGCGACTGTATTCCAAAGTGGATAAAATTTATTTTGCGCATAAGCTTGTTCAATTTGCGGAGCGAAACACACATTACTGGTTGTATCACCACATAGCATTTTCGTGCTTTGCAAATGCAGGTTATTCAATGAAGACCAATCAACACTGCCAGCAGTTAACGGTGCTTTTCGTGTATCAGTAGGCATTTTAGGCAATACTGCACTAGAACCGACAATGGGCACATTATTATTTTGTGATACAGCTGCGACATTGTGTGGAACAGCAGAGCTTACCTCAGCAGCAAAAGCACTACCGGGTACCATCAGTGACAACACTAAAAGTTTGCTAACACGCTTAGCAACAACACGTTGAGGATTAAACATCGTCAAAGCGATCCTTACCTATAAAATAGAACGAAAAATACCATACCTAGCATTACAGCTTATCTTATTGATATGCAATGACGGCAATCCATAGTTCATAAAAAAAACTAACTAGGTATATTTAGACAAATTTTGACAAATGATACAATTCAAAAAATGAAACTTTAAAAATTAATTATGCCGCATCATAATTTTTTATTTAGAAATTGCACAAAAAACATAAATAACACACTGATTAAAAAGAACTTAAAATTTATTTTTTCATTTCAACACTAAAAAAACAGTTTTTTATTAAAAGTTTTATATAACGTAAAAAAATGGATTTTTCGCTTTTCTGCTTAATATTTGTTCGATAATTAAGCTGAATTGTTATTGTGTCGATACAACATTGCCCCTTCCATCGCCTTCTATTACCCAAAAAAGCAATTACCTTTCGTTATGGTTATTATAATTGCATAACCTAACCTTCACTTTGAGCTCAATTCAATATTGGCATCTATATTTAACCACACAAACATTGATTCACTATCATCACCACGGATTTCCTTTTTAGAAAAACACCATTCCTTCTTTTTCACTTCTGGAAAAAACAAACATACGCTAGATTAGCCACATAAAACCTATGGATATAAGAAGAACATAGCAATGACATCACAAAGCAAGATCAAAAACATCATTACTGATGCAACACTTAGTGCAAAACAAAAAACATTGTTCCTGTCATTAGAAGCTGAAGCTCTTGTAGATTACATGCCTATCTCTGATTCGGTGTTAGCTGCAAAAGAAGCTGGTATTATTTGTGATATGTTTGAAGGTAATGCCCCCTTTAAGCCACGTTATGTTCTTCCTGATTACGCCAAATTTTTACAACAAGGTTCAGAATACTTAGAGCTTGAACCGGCAACGAATTTAGATGAAGCCATCAACCTGCTGACTATTATTTATCATCATGTACCTTCTGTTACCAATATTCCCGTTTACCTTGGCCAACTTGATCAAATCTTACTGCCTTTTGTTAGTGACATCAGCGAAGACGCTCTTTACCGTAAACTGAAAAACTTTTGGATAATGTTAGATCGCACCCTTCCAGATGCGTTTATGCACGTTAATATTGGCCCAACAGACAACATTGTTTGTCGTATGATTTTGAAGATTGATGCTGAGCTTAAGCAAGTCGCACCAAATTTAACCTTTATGTACGACCCCACAACCACGCCAGATAGCCTGCTACAACAAGCATGTAATAATATCTGTGAGTGCAGTAAGCCACATATCGCTAACTATCCAATGTTCTCAGATGCTTTTGGCAAACAAGGATTCGGTATTGTAAGTTGCTATAACTCTCTTCCGCTTGCGGGTGGTGCAAATACACTTGTCCGGCTTAATTTAAAAGAAGTGGCATTGCAAAGTAATAGCATTGAAGATTTTTTAGCATCGACCTTGCCTCATTATTGTGTACTAATGTTTGAACTTATTGATGCGCGTTCAACATTCTTACATCAAGAATCAAACTTCTTTACTGGCTTCTTAACCACAGAAGGTTTGATTAATGAAGATCGTTTTGCCCCTATGTTTGGTATTTATGGTATGGCAGAAGCCGTTAATATTCTGATGGAGAAATCAGGCTCAACGGCACAATATGGTCATAATGAAGATGCTAATGCCATTGGGTTAAAAATCAGTGCAACATTAAGTGACATTGTAACAACAACCCCAGTAAAATACGGTTTTAATGGTCGAGCATTATTACACTCTCAAGGTGGTATTAGTTGTGATCACGAAGTCACACCCGGCATTCGTATTCCTTACGGTACTGAACCCGACCCTGTAATGCACATTAAGGCATTAGCCGCTCATCATAAATACTATACATCGGGTATCAGTGAAATTTTAACTCTTGAAGAAACCATTAAGAACAACCCACTCGCATTAATGCAACTATGTAAAGGTGCATTAGCGTTAGGTTTCCGTGAGTTTACAGCTAACGTTGCTAGCAATGATCTTGTCCGTGTCACGGGTTACATGGTTAAGTTGTCTGATATTGCGAAATTTAAACAACAAGGCTCACGCACAAATACAACCTGGTTAGGTACTGAAGCATCAGAAAATACACATATTCTAGAGCGTCAACCTCGTGTCGTTAGTCGTGAAATGTCACCTGTTTACCCATCAAAATAAATAAAGAATACTTACTATGATTTCTGCTACCGTCAGCAAAATATTGAACTACTCATGTGTTGATGGGCCGGGTAATCGAATGGTGCTGTTTTTGCAGGGGTGTAACTACCGCTGCAAAAACTGCCATAATCCACAAACTATAGATATGTGTAATCAATGTGGTGATTGTGTACCAAATTGCCCAACGCAATCATTACAGCTCACCACACAAAACAATAAACCGTTTGTAGTATGGAATATGACAACTTGTACTGAGTGTGATGCATGCCTAACCACGTGTAATAAACAATCAACACCAAAAACACAGCAGTTAACAGTCACTGATACCTTGGCATTAATTAGAGATAATTTATTCTTTATTAATGGCATTACGGTAACGGGCGGTGAAGCAACATTACAATTACCGTATATAATTGCCCTTTTTAAAGCGATAAAATCCGATCCTAGCTTGCAACATCTTAGCTGTATGATCGACAGTAACGGTAGTTTAAGTATTACAGGGTGGCAATCAGTCTCCCCTTACCTTGATGGGGCGATGATTGATTTAAAAGCATGGAATAACACCACTCATCGGTGGTTAACTGGCCGTGATAATGACCGAGTATTGGCGAGTATTTGTTGGTTAAGTCAACATCAAAAATTATATGAGATACGCTTATTGCAGATTCCAAACGTCACCGATTACGAGCAATACATCGATGATATTGCAGGATATTTAGCAACATTAAATAATGACGTTCGTATCAAGCTTAATGCGTTTCAACATCATGGTGTCACAGGCGAATCATTAAATTGGACACCGTGTAGCCAAACCGATATTGAAACATTAGCAATGCAGCTAACCGAACGTAATATCACTAATCTAATACTGCCAACGGTTTATGTATAGCGACCAATTTTATGTCCAACGGTTGTAATTTGCTGGTACAGCCACCGTAACGCAGGATCGTTCATACTTGGCTGATACCACACTAAACTGTAACCAACTTGGCCATAATTAAATGGCAATTCTTTCATGGTCAACGATTGTGCTTGCGCTGCCACTTCTGCCCACCTCTTTGAACACGTAAACAGTAATTTAGTATTTTTACACAATGTCGCTGCTGCACCAAAATCAGCAACGTTGACCATAACTTTACGTTTTCTATGTTGCTGAATAAGCTGCATTTCAAAAAATGGTACACTGAGATCATTATCAACAATTCCAATATGATCATAATGTAAATAATCATCAATGGTCAGTGGTTGAGTCGCTAATGGGTGTTCATTAGACATTAAACACACCATTTCATCAGTAAATAAGGTTTCCCAAACTAAGTTATTATCGATATTTGGTGGCTGACTAAGATCATGAGGCAGAATAATAAAATCCAATACCCCTTTTGCTAGCCCACTAACACCAATATTATCTTTAGACCAAATATCTAATCGAATATTGGGTGCTAACTTTAATACTTGCTCACATAACGGTGCTGCAATTAACTCAAAAGTGCTTTCACGCATCGACAATGAAAAACTCCCCGCATAATGCGCAACATCAAATTGTTCTTGAGTCATGATTTGATTCATGTCATTGATCATTTGGTGCACTGTCGGCCCTAAACGACGCGCTAATGGCGTTGAAACCAACCGATTACCATTACGATAAAATAGCTCATCATTTAATGTATCTCGAAGCTGAGTGAGCGTTTTGCTAACGGAAGATGGACTAACACATAATCGATGAGCACACGCTGTCACACTGAGGGTATCTAACATAACGTGCAAGGTAATAAGGTGCTTCATGCTAATGCGTGATAGCTTAATTAAATCCATTTACTATCTCTTGAATATAAATAAAAAATGCCAGCCAACATTCATTGACTAGCATTTAAATAACAATCAGTTACAGCAAACACTGCGCTTAACGAATACCACTTAGAAATTCAGCACGGGTAGCAGGATTACGTTTAAAAATCCCGCCAAGTGCCGTCGTTGTCGTTACACTGGTTGCATCCATTACGCCGCGAGATTTAACACAGTAATGAGTTGCATCAATAGTCACGGCGACATCTTCACTTTCAAGTAGTGTTTGTAGTGCTACTAAAATTTGTTGCGTTAAACGCTCTTGCACTTGTGGGCGCTGAGAAAAGAAACGCACAATACGGTTAATCTTTGATAAACCAATAATTTTTCCACGTGGAATATAAGCAACTGTCGCTTTACCATCGATGGTAATTAAATGGTGCTCACAAGTACTGGTTAATGTAATGTCTTTTACTCGCACCATTTCATCACAGTTCATTTTATTTTCAATCACTGTGATTTTAGGGAAATTGGTGTAATCCAAACCTGAAAAAATTTCATCGACATACATTTTTGCAATACGGTGCGGTGTTTCAACCAAGCTATCATCCGTAAGATCTAACGCTAGTAGTGAAAGGATCTCACGCATATGGTATTCAATTTTTTCTTTCTTTTCTTCTCGACTTACAACATCAGCCGTCATCGGGGTTTCTAGATCACGGGCGGCTAAGGCGTCACGTACTTGTACTGCAGATACACTTAATGCTGTCATTCTTTTCCTCCAGCTGACCTAGGTAGAATAAAAAAGACATACCCTTCTGACCTTGCCAGCGCTAAAATCCTTAGCAGAATACCTCCAAATGAGAATAATTTCACCACCAAATTACCTCCTAATACCGTCTTCCAGCGTATTTTAGTATATTCAATCCCTTACAGCGGTAGTCAATAAAGGGTAAACTACCCAATAACGAGCAATCTGAACAATACTTAGTAAGAAACTGAGTAAAACATGCAACCTCAAACTGAGAATTTTTCAGACCTGCTCACTTTCATTATCACGAATAAATAAAATGGATACGATTATGGGATGCTGCGACGTACCAGGTTTAATGACTGTTGAAACTGCGTTAAATAATATTCTAACTCAAGTATCACCACTAACGACAATCACCACGATAGCATTAACTGATGCTATGGGTATGGTGCTTGCTGAAGATATTCTATCACCTATCAATGTACCGCCTTTTGCTAACTCAGCAATGGATGGCTATGCTCTTCGCGCCGCGGATCTTGAGCATACCGATACTTTAACCATGATAGGTAAATCATTTGCGGGGATCCCTTTTACTGGCACTTGTGAAGCAGGTCAATGTGTTCGTATTATGACAGGCGCTGAAATTCCAGCAGGCACTGATGTTGTTATCATGCAAGAAGAAACACATGTTGATGGCAATAGCATTCAGTTTACGATCAAGCCAAAAGCAAACGACAACATTCGCCCAGTTGGTGATGATGTTCATTTAGGTGAAACAGTATTAGTAAAAGGCACTCGCTTAACTGCACGTGAAATGCCACTGCTCGCATCATTAGGTATTGCTTCTTTTGCTGTATACCGTCGTCCTAAAGTGGCCTTTTTCTCAACTGGTGATGAATTACGCCCTGTCGGTGAAGCATTAGCAGCGGGTCAGATTTACGATAGCAACCGTTATGGTATGAAGGCTTTATTAGAGAAGTTTGGTTGTGATGTATTAGATCTTGGTATTATTCCTGACTGCCCAGAGAAACTACGTCAAGCCTTTGTAACCGCATCAACAGACGCCGATGTGGTAATTACCTCTGGCGGTGTAAGTGTCGGTGAAGCCGATTACACCAAAGACATTTTAGACCAAGAAGGCAAAATTGGTTTTTGGAAAATTGCCATGAAACCGGGCAAACCATTTGCATTTGGTACGATTAACAATGCATGGTTCTGTGGCCTTCCTGGCAACCCAGTATCTGCAATGCTGACCTTATATCAATTAGTACAACCAATGCTGGCAAAACTAGCGGGTCATAGCCAATATCAACCCCCTGTTCGTTTACAAGCTAAAGCAACTTCAATGTTTAAGAAGCGCCCAGGCCGTACTGACTTCCAACGTGGTATCTATAGCATTAATAATGGTCAATTTGAAGTAACAACAACTGGCAACCAAGGCTCTGGCGCGTTCAGTTCAATGCACCACGCTAACTGCTTTGTGGTATTAGAACAAGATCGTGGCCGAGTTGAGGCGGGCGAACTCGTTACTATTGAAATGTTTAACCACACCATGTACTAATTTGTCGTTAATATACGAATAAACAGCTAATAACGGTAATTTCACTTATGACAACAGAACAACACACCAGTGCTGAATTATCAGATGCAGAAATGCTACGCTATAACCGCCAAATTATTCTGCGCCAATTTGACTTTGAAGGCCAAGAAGCATTAAAAGCCGCTTCAATGTTAATCTTAGGTGCCGGCGGTTTAGGTTGTGCCTCATCACAATACCTTGCGGCTGCTGGCGTGGGTAAGATCACCCTTATTGATGACGATAAAGTTGAAGTTTCTAATTTACAGCGCCAAGTTTTGCATACAGATGCGACGGTCGGTATGCTTAAAGTTGAATCAGCAAAACAAGCATTAACGGCAATAAACCCTTATTTAACCGTTAAGACAATTGCAAAACGTTTAACTGATGACGAATTATTACCACTCATAAAACAACATGATTTAGTGTTGGATTGCTGTGATAACGTTGATACACGTAATCAATTAAATCGCTTATGCTTTGAGACTAAAACACCCTTAGTTTCAGGGGCTGCTATTCGCATGGAAGGCCAAATAAGTGTTTATAACTACCATGATGGTGAACCTTGCTACCAGTGCTTAAGCGCCCTCTTTGGTCAACAAACATTAACCTGCGTTGAAGCTGGCATTATGTCACCCGTTGTTGGTATTGTTGGCGCGGTACAAGCCATGGAAGCAATAAAAGTGGCCACCAATGTTGGCACGCCATTAACGGGCAAGATCTTGATGCTCGATGCTATGAGCATGAGTTGGCGTGAAATGAAATTGATGAAGCAACCAAACTGTTCTGTGTGTAGCTAATCAAATAGCGTCAAATAGCGAAGTAATGATGATGAAACGTATTACCCTGTTTACTCAGAAAAACTGTGCGCATTGTAAAGATGCTCAGCAGTATATGAAAACAAAAGGTTATCCTTTTCGTTTAGTCGATGTAGCAAGTCCACAAGGCAGAAAAGAATTAAGCCGAACAGGCGCTCGCTCTGTCCCCGTCATTAAAGTTGGGGATAGTGTACTTATGGGCTGGAATATGACTAAGTTCGAAAAGCTATTGCACGACAACGATTAATATAGCCATAACAAAAATGCATAAAAAAACCGACATTATTTACTATTTCTAGTTAAACGTCGGTTTTTTTTATGTTCACTAATATCGAAATTAGTGGTGATTAATCGTTATCATTCAGACGAATACCGTCTTTTTCGATCACAATTAAGCCTTTTTTGTATAAACCACCAATCGTTTTCTTAAACGTTGCTTTACTGGTACGGAATACACGGAAAATATCTTCAGGGCTTGATTTATCACTTACTGGAATAAAGCCACCTTTGATCTCTAAAGACGTAAGGATCTTATCCGCTAAATCGTCAACTTTGCCTAAGCCTACTTTTTGTAGTGATAAGTTAATTTTGCCATCTGGACGAATTTCTTGAATATACGCTTTTAGTTGCTTACCAATAAATAGTTTACCAAAGGCTTCTGTTTTAAAGAACAAACCCCAATGCTCACCATTAATTACCGCTTTGTAGCCAAGTTCTGTCGTTTCAGCGATAACAACTTGTACTTCTTGGCCTACTTTGTAGTTTGCAGGTGTTTTATCAAGAAAACGGTTGAACTTAGTAGAGCCAACAATACGACCTGATGCACGATCCGTGTAAACACGAACCATCACTTCTTCGCCTTCTTCTAAGCGACGACGTTGCTCACTAAATGGAATCAGTAGGTCTTTACGTAAACCCCAATCAGCAAATGCGCCAATTGTCGTTGCACCTACAATACGTAATTTAGCAAAACCACCCACTTCAACTAATGGTTCATCAGTCGTTGCAATGACTTCATCTTCAGAGTCAAAGTAAATGAAAACTTTAAGCTTGTCGCCGAGCTTAGTACCTGCTGGCACTGTGTTCTTTGGTAACAAGATATTACCGAAATCATCACCACCATTTAGGAACACACCAAAATCTACCAATTTGATAACTTCTAGAGTGTTGTATTGTCCAATTTTAATCATGTATCAGGTACTCTCTTTATAGGCAACAACACGCTTACAGTGCAGTTGGTTCAATATCTTTATCAATCAATTTTTTTGCCGCAATAATTAATTCACTATCGCTGACTAGGCAATACGTTATAATGAACGGGTTGCGCTTATGATATCGGCATTATACGTGATGTTGCGACCCTTCGCCCAACCTATCTGCAATTATTTGATGTTTTTTCATTCTATTAGCATCAATAATTGCGATTTATAAATAATGGACAAAAAAATATTCTCATATACTCTCAATGACAACCAATTTATGCCATTTAGCATTTGCCTAGGAGGGCTAATTAAAAGTGATTACTGTCGATAAAAAAGATGGGCATAAACTCAAAATATCTCATGTGATTCAAGAAACAACTAATCGACAGCTTGATATGTACATCTTTATCCCAGGAGAGCTGGGTTTAAATGCCAATATCATCTCTGAAGAAGAGTTTTATCACAATGCCATTCATGGCAAACGGACTTATTTCAGTGATATAAACCATCTGCCTTTAGTGCATAGTCGCCTTGCAAGTCGAGGCAAGTTATCTATTGAACAATATCGTTTAAGTTTAAGCCTCTATGCCTACCAATATGCATTAGCCTTGGAAAAAACAACCCAGCAATTATTAGGCGATAGTAGTGAGTCTAAACAAGAAGAAATTGAAGAAGCGGCACAATTGGCTGTTCGAATTTTAAAGCGATTACGTCGCAACATTCCAACAGATAAAAAGCTGCTCAAATATTACGAGAATATTGATAATTATTTATCTTGGTTTACAGAACAACGGCTTCTACAAATCATCGCCCATCTACCCCGTGGAGCTGAGTACAATGAAATTAAGCCACAGCTATTAGAAATCTGTCAAAAGGAATCCCAACACCGAACTGATAACAATTATAACTCAGTCAGGGCGATGCAAGATCCAACACGTATGTCGAATAAAATGCGTTTATTACGCCGTTTAATTGAATACCCTGTCACCATGAATGAAAAAACCATCGAGCTCGGTAAAAATACCCGTAAGATTGTAACGGGTGCCGCCGCGGGTATTGTGATGATTTTTGTTACTTTAATATTAATAAAAGCACGTGGTATGTTGGGTGATATTACCGCTTCTTTCATTGTTGTACTGTCATTCATTTATGCCGCACGTGAAGTGTTTAAAGATGACTTAAAAACCATGTTATGGCGATGGATGAGAAAAGGTAAAGCACGGTGGAAGAAGCAATTTTTTGATGCTAATACAGGTAATGTTATTGGACAACAACTTGAATGGTTAGAGTTTATAAACTACGACAGTTTACCCGAAATTATTCGAAAAACCCGTAAGCATAATGTCTCTCACCGTGAAGAAACCATTTTGCATTACAAAAGTACCACCAGAATGTCACCCACAAAGTTTTTAAGTGGTTACGAGCAAACGCGTGAATCTATTATTCTTGATATGCGAGCGGTTGCGACATTAATGGAAAAAGGTTCACAACGTCTTTACCAACTCAAAGATGGCCAAGTAACCAAAGAATCGGTAGAGAAAAGACATCTAATTAACTTGATCACCAAAGAAACCGACGAAGATAAAACAGTACGTATTCAACGGTGGAAGATCATTATGAGTCGTTCAAAAATTGTTGATATTGAGGCCATCATTACGCCAGAGCCTAAAAAATCAAAACCTAAACAAACACTCAATATAAAGAACTAACCTACAAAAATGCCCTCATTTTGAGGGCTTTTTTATCAGTTATGCATTCTATTCAAATCTTAGTTAGAACGTACACATAACGGTAATTCAGCACCTTTTTTCGTTAAACCAAATTGCCAGACATTAAGATCACGGCAACGAAATGCTCCTGCGCATGACAATAAATAATAACGCCACATACGATAGAATTTCTCACCGTATTGCTCTGATATTTTAGGCCAATTCTGTTCAAACTTATCGTTCCATGCGACTAATGTTTTATCATAATCAGGGCCGATATTTTGCACATCTTCAATATTAAAATAATCTTCTGCAGCAGAGCCAATCTGCGTCATTGATGGCACAACACCGTTTGGAAAAATATATTTGTTTATCCACGCGTCTGTTTCTGTTTTAGAGTTTGGGCTACCAATGGTATGTAATAAAAAGATTCCATCATCAGCAAGATAACGGTAAGCAGCGTTGAAATAATCAGGATAATTATCAGGACCTACATGTTCCATCATTCCAATAGAAACCACCCGATCATAAGGCTGCTCTGGCTCATGTAAACGATAATCTTTAAGGATGAATTTCACAGGAAGGTTTAAATCATCAGCACGTTGTTGACCTAATGCGGCTTGTTCTTTGGACAGCGTTAAACCATCACAAATAACCCCGTAATGTTCTGCAGCATAATTCATAAAACTGCCCCAACCACAACCAATATCCAATAAGCGCATACCTGGTTTAAGCCCCATTTTACGGCATACCAAGTCAAGTTTAGCCTCTTGAGCACTATCAAGATCGATTGCATCTTTCCAATACCCACAGGTATATGTCATTCGCTTATCAAGCATTGACTCAAATAAGTCATTACCTAAATCATAATGGAAAGGTACATCCTTAGTAACTCGATCAATACTTTGATGATTAAAAAGGTGTTTTACTTTTGATGCGCCAATTTTTAAACCAACAGCAAGTTTAGTTGATAAATCCAGCTTTTCATCAATACGAGCATGTAAAACGCGATTAATCATTTCATCAATCGCATTACAGCTCCACCAGCCATCCATATAGCTTTCACCAAAGCCTAATGAACCATCCGTTAATACTCGATCATATAATCGTTCATCATGAACTTGCAGATCCCAAGGGCGAGATCCATTAATAATAATATCAGCATGGGATAATAGATTTTGGAAAAACTTTTCATTTGTCATCGCGAATATTCCTTATATAACAATTTGTATGACAAATTGCCTTTAAATAAGGTTAGCGACAAGATGAATTCTTGAAAAATAAGATTTAATAAATTATTAGATGCATTATTTAAATCTAAAATTACAAAAAATATTAGCAGTCAAATCCTATAAAATAATTCCACATATAGAGAAGTGCGTTATTTATAATATATTTTCAATGAACATCATATGAATGGTTAATAAATACATGCTTATTTTGTTTTTTATTAAAAGAGCTATCAATTTTATAAAAAATAAACTCTGACATGATTATAACTAATACCCCTACTTTTCATCCCTTGTTTATTTATCATAACTCGATAAGCTTAAATAACGCCCTTTTAGCTTTAGGTATGCCCATGAAAACATTATCGACACTGACATTTGCTAATAGCTATTGTGATCTTCCTGATAATTTAGGGACACGGGTTACTCCACAGCCTTTAGATAACCCTTTTCTAGTGCATTTTAATCCACTTGTAGCAGAAAAACTTGAGCTAGCTTCCATTACCGCACTTGAGCCAACCTTTGTTGATGTATTTAGCGGTAAAGCAACATTGGCAGGATTATCACCTTTAGCAATGAAATATTGTGGGCACCAATTTGGGCAATATAATCCCGATCTTGGTGATGGACGTGGACTTCTACTTGGTGAAGTCATTACCAGTGCTGGCGCTAAGTGGGATTTACATCTAAAAGGCTCAGGCAAAACACCTTATTCTAGAATGGGAGATGGACGTGCGGTTTTACGCTCATCTATTCGTGAATACCTTGCCAGTGCCGCAATGGAAGGTCTAGGTATTGCAACAACACATGCTTTAGCCATTATAGGTAGCGAAACATCGGTTGTACGAGAAAAAATAGAAACAGCCGCCACACTGATTCGAGTTGCAGAAAGTCATCTTCGTTTTGGGCATTTTGAATACTTATTTTATAGTAACCAACATACCGAACTACAACACTTAGCGGATTATGTAATTGAACACCATTTTTCTGAATTAACCACTGCAAGCTCCCCTTATGCCGAAATGTTTAAACAGATCTGTCATCGCACTGCAACAATGATAGCAGCTTGGCAAGCAGTAGGATTTGCACATGGCGTCATGAATACTGACAATATGTCGATACTCGGACTAACATTTGATTATGGTCCATTTGGTTTTCTTGACGATTATGACCCTCATTATATTTGTAATCATTCAGATTATTCTGGCCGTTATGCTTTTGATCAACAACCTGCCATCGCCTTATGGAACTTATCGGCTTTAGGTTACGCCCTAACGCCACTTTTAGAAAAAAACGCTATAGATCATGGTTTAGAGCATTACCAACACCAGTTACAGCAGCAATATAGCCATAACATGCGTCAAAAATTAGGATTAACACTAACAGACGATGTCGATAGCATCTTATTTTCAGATCTATTTCAATTGTTACAGCACCATCATGTTGATTACACTTTATTCTTTCGAACATTGTCATATATTACGGTGACAGACTTACCTCATAGCAATCCTTTGTTCAGTGAATTATTCCAATGCACTTCAGATCTTAGAAAGTGGCTAGATCGTTATCAACAACGGGTGCGACTTGAACCTAATGATAGCCAACGTTTAGCTATTATGCAGCAACACAATCCTAAGTATATTTTACGTAATTACCTTGCCCAACAAGCCATTGAAAAAGCACAACAAGGTGATTATAAACTCATAGATCAATTAATGACGGTATTAGCCCGCCCCTTTGATGAGCATGAAGACGCAGAAATATTAGCTCAACTGCCGCCACATTGGGGTAAGCATCTTGAAATCAGTTGTTCATCATAATAACGCCAACAGTTAAATTTATGCATAAAAAAACCTCACTTCAACAATAACATGAAGTGAGGTTTTATTTTTGACATTAACTCATTAAGTACTTAGGTACTCTTATAAATAATAATATTTTATTGCTTTCAAATTGCTGTCTAATTCATAGACTAGCGGTACTCCAGTAGGAATTTCTATCTGTGTTATTTCATCATCAGCAATATCACTAAGGTGTTTCATTAACGCCCGTAAACTGTTGCCATGAGCAGCAATAAGAATATCAGCTCCGCTGTTTATTTTAGGAACAATTTCCTCGTTCCAAAATGGTATAACACGTTCATAAGTGTCTTTCAGTGATTCGCCAACAGGTAATTCGTCAATAGTAAGATTTGCATATCGCTTATCGTTACCCGGGTAATAGTAACTGGTTTTATCAACTGCTGGTGGTCGTGTATCATAGCTTCTACGCCACGTAAACACTTGTTCATCACCAAATTTTTCTGCTGTTTCAGCCTTATTTAAGCCTTGCAAATTACCATAATGGCGTTCATTTAATTGCCAGCAATGATCAACAGGCAACCATAATAAATCAAGCTCTTCTAAAACAATTGATAACGTTTTTATTGCACGGTTCAGCATTGAAGTATAACAAAAATCAAATTTAAAATTATTTTCTATTAATTTTTTACCTGCTATATGTGCTTCTGCTTCACCTTGTTCTGTTAATGGTATATTAGCCCAACCTGTAAAACGGTTCTCTTTATTCCACTGACTTTGACCATGACGGATTAAAACAATTCGAGTATTTTTCATAGCAACCTCTATATTTTTATTTTTGATATTAAGATCGGCGCTAATTATTGTTATTGGGATATATATATTAATAATCTTATTAATAGTAATTAAAAATAAAAAAACCTAGTATGAAACAACAATAAATAGTAAACAATTATTACCTTATCACGCTTTCATATGCTTCATTAGGTCATGATATTTATTAATAACGGGTTCTTAAATGCTAAATCTTATTGATAATCATTCTTATCTATGCCAAAAAAGATACCACTCTCGTTTCATCATGGCAATAGCGCCAATACTGGTAAATTCCGTAGCAAGAGCTAAAAACAGAATAAATAAGAATAGCTACCCATTGATCAATATCAAAAGTAACAATAAGAATATGATTTTAAATGAATAATAATATTTTGGAGGTAAATGAAAAATAGATAATGCAATACAAAATTTATAGCTATTGTTGCAATAGCTAAAACCAATTAAACGTCTTAACATACTGATGCTAAGACGTTTAATTTATAAAAGTTAAGCAATACGCATTAACCCTTGCGCAAGATCATCAAGCAAATCGTCACAATCTTCTAATCCTATATGAACGCGTACCAATGTACCCTCGAAATCAACCTTACCCGCAGGGCGAATACGATTAAGTTCTTCAGGTTGATTGGCTAAAATAAGAGATTCATAGCCCCCCCATGAATACGCCATACTGAAATGTTTAAAATTATCTAAAAAATCCGCAATCTGATGACTATCAAGACGTTTTTTTAACACAAAAGAGAATAAACCACAGCTACCATTAAAATCACGTAGGAAAAATTCGTGCCCCTTACAGCTAGGTAACGCGGGATGGTTAACTCGTTCAACTTGAGGGTGTTGTGCTAACCACTCTGCAATTTTAATACTACTTTCATGGTGTTGCTTTAAACGCACTCCCATCGTACGTAAGCCACGGGCTGCGACATAAGCAGTGTCAGCGTCCACCATTTGCCCCATCAGATATGATCGTTCTTGCAATTGATCCCAGCAACGGCTATTTGCAACAGCAGTACCTAACATCGCATCAGAATGGCCCACAATATATTTGGTGCCCGCTTGAACAGATATGTCTACATCATGATCAAGTGCTTTAAATAACACTCCAGCAGCCCATGTATTATCAACAATGATCACCACTTCAGGGTTAATCGCCCTAACCGCTTTAACAATAGCCGGAATATCTTGCACTTCCATGGTAATAGAACTTGGTGACTCTAAAAATACCACTTTAGTATTGGGCTGTACTTTGTCCGCAATACCAGCGCCAATGAGAGGATTATAATATGTAGTATCAACATTAAGCCCTTTTAATACCACATTGCAGAAATCTTGAGTTGGTTCATAAGCCGCGCCCGTCATTAACAAATGATCGCCCGCTTTTACAAATGCTAAAATTGAATTCGCTACAGCTGCCGCACCACAAGGATAAAGATAACACCCAGCACCACCTTCTATTTCAACCATCGCTTGTTGTAATGAAAAATGAGTTAATGTGCCTCGACG
Source organism: Photobacterium sp. NCIMB 13483 (assembly GCF_003025475.1). NCBI lineage: Bacteria > Pseudomonadati > Pseudomonadota > Gammaproteobacteria > Vibrionales > Vibrionaceae > Photobacterium > Photobacterium sp. NCIMB 13483. The sequence continues at coordinate 33,944 of NZ_PYLV01000004.1, read as the reverse complement.
ACCATAAAACAATTCACCATTAGCACGATTGATCGTGGCTTGCTTTTTATCTGCGACAGAATCAAACACTAATGAAGATGCTCGTTGAATAACGCTATTCACCGCTCCTAAACCAAATTTCTTCGATCTTCCTGCCGTAATCAGCTGAGTATTTATTTTATGACTAGACATGTTACTCCCTCAATGTGTCGTCAGTATGTTATTGAATATTCATTGTATAGCATGAATAACCGTATCTAACTAGAAACTAAAAGTTATTAATTACTACTCTTCGATCATCACAACAGAACTTTAATAATGTATATTGTTCATATTCTATATTGATGGTCATAATCCAATGAAAAAAATATATCATCTAATCCTGCTCACCATACTATTTTCTAGCCATGCTTTCGCTGAAAGTAATATCTGGTTAAATAGCAACAGTAAAAGCATTACGCCAAATGCAATAATAAAAAACAATCAAGTTTGGTTACCGACTAATGAAACTCAAACACCAAACTTTGTTATTTTTCATCAAATGGATAAAAATAAGATCATTCAAGCATTAACGAATAACCAAGGTGTTGTGATCCTTAAAAATAACCATCTTTGGATTAATGAAACGAGCACTCAACCTCCATTTGCAATCTTGCGTAATGGTAATCAAATTTGGTTACAAGATAATCATGGCACCGTTGCCAATGCAGTAATTAAACCTGATGGAACCTTATGGTTATCAACCAATAACAGTACAATTGCGAATGCTTATATTGAAGGCAATAATCAACGTCAAGATGGTTTCATTGTCGCTGCACTATTGTTATCTCAACAATTAGGCTAGTGTAATTGGTCGTTTTTTCTTAAAATACGCTATCGCAACATGTAATCACGTAAAAGAGAACAAAAATGATTAATAATGAACTAAGTGTTATCGATAGCCTTGAAGAACTAGAAGCTTTTTTGCTTTCAGTTGAAAACGGCGGTCTAGGTTTACAGGGTATCGAAGGTATCGGTATGGCAACTAACAATACTGATGGTCGTCACTTTGTTGCTGTTTTTAATAACCAACATCAGCTTATTTATGGGCGTTGGGTGAGCGATGCTGTATTTGAAAACGGTAAAGAATTAGTGAGCAAAGGCCCCCGCCGCACACATTAATTGATACGATTATCTCTCTTTGATATACAAAAACGCTTGCTCAATAATGGCAGGCGTTTTTATCAATAAAAAAAACCAATATACAATGGTTTGCAATTTTATAAGTTAATAGACTATTATCAGACAATAATATAGAAATATATTCATCTTATAAATATCGTTATCCGTTTTAATATTAAATACATTATTTTTTACCGCTACGGCAAGATAACGCCAAACATCACTTATAGAAATATTAAGGACATTATCATGCCATTATCCTCTTACAAACCATTATTATCTTTGGTGATGATGGGTAGTGCTCTTATCATTAGTTTTAACGTTAATGCTCAAGGTCTGCAATGCAATAGCCCAGCTTCTGCAATAGAAAAAACGATCTGCGCTTCCTCAGCATTAACCAAAATGAATAACCAACTTGAACAAGCGTATACACAATTAAAAAAAACACAGTCCCCTGTTGATCAAGTGGTAACAACAAATACGCAAAATCAATGGCATGAACATATAAAAAAACAATGCAACCAACAAAAATATATGGAAGGTTGTATTCAACTTAATATTCAACGCCAATTATATGATATAAAGCATAATGCAACAGCATTAATGACAGTAAGTAAAAAGTGGCAACGTTTAAATGGGTCATTACGAGAATATGCAAATAGCGTAAAAAATAATACTCAACAATGCTCAGGTATTACCCGTCGCCCTCCTAAAAATGTGACTCAATTAATTCCAAGTCAATACGTTTACGCTAAATCTTTGGTTAATGCTCAATGTGATACCGTAGTGAGAACATTCGTTGGATGCAGTGCACTTAAAAATAACCGTTGCAGTAACTGGCAGCTCAAGCTCGTTGCTTCTGATGCAAAAAATCAACATCCATATATTATTGGTACATTAGCCACCACTAGTAGAACAGGTAATAGTAGTGCTATCTTTATTCCTTATAAATTTAGTCCTAATGGTAAAAACATCATTCTAAAAGCGATGATGAGACCATCTGGTGCCGGTGGTGGTAATATTAATTATGGCTATGACGTACTTATTCATAATGATAAACAACAACTATCAACAACTACACAACATTATTTAGCACCGGCTAATGCACATTTCTATGCTAATGGTACCCGCGTTGCCTATTTAGAGAACTCCCCCTTATTACCTAACTACCCCCAACCAGGCGGTGGTTCTAATAACGGAAAACTAGTCATTAAAAATGTAAACACAGATCAAGTGTTAATGACAAAAGAGCACTCTGATACCAGCTATGCGATTAAAAATATCAACATAGCAAGTCACACAATGACAATCACTACAACCCAACATAGTTTTGGTAGTCAGTGCCCAAGAACAGAAGATTCTCTTAACTGTAGTACTCGCACTACGACCCAAGAAAAAATAACATTACCTTAATTGCCATAACTGTATTAGACATAAAAAAAACCGCATATTTGAAATAAATATGCGGTTTAAATTTAATAACTTAATTAGATAATGAATTTATTATGACGCTTGTAAATCAGCGTACTGATCAAGATCGGCAATAGTAACAGCCGTAATAAAGTTACCATCTAAATAAAAATTAACGGCATCACCTGCTTTTTCTCCACGTAATAATGTTGTTGTGCCATTATTGTGAGAAACCTGCATTTCTAAACTATTATCATCAAGCTGTTTAAACGTCGCCGCTTCAATATCACTTTGTTGAACACTAGCCAAAGGAACCGTGGTTAAAGAACGATCTAACATACTATTCAGTTTGATATATGTTTTTACTTTCATATCTGCAACGGCTGGTGATTTACCCGTAATTGGATTCTTACCCGTCCAAAACTCAATTGAGTTAAAGATAAATAAATCAGCAGCAGCTGCAATACCATATACAGGACTTAAGAGTACATATAATCCAGCACGCCCATAACGGTTATCAACAGCAGATAAGTTAGCTTTAGTCACGACCTTTGATACACCCATTTGACCAATACAGCCTGTAAGTGTTGTAGCCAATACTGTAATTACTACTGCTTTAAGTACAAATTTTTTCATTTAAAACCAACTCCGAACGTATAACTTGATGAGATCAAAAACGAGCGGATTATAGGGTTTTGAACATTGATTACGAGCAAATAAGTAATAACAAATGTTTCATTTGAAACAGCATTGTCACACTTTATAAATTCACTAATTATGCTTCATTATCACTATTTGAGAATCTAATAATTATTTTATAAAAAAAAATAAAAAAATGAACTAATTATTTAATCAAAGTGATAATAAATTCAAAATAGCTATTAGATATACATAAGTTTCCCTCACTAAATTATATTCCAATAAAGAATTAATCAATACTTAATAGCACTTTTAATAGGTGTCCTATTTTTAATACAAAAACAATTTTTAGCTATTATTTTATTTAAAAAAAACAGAAGCATATTGTAGAATACACAAATGTTCTGCTAGCTAATAACTTTAAAATGAATATAAAAATTCTTAGGCTTAGATATTCATTAAAACTGTCACAAAGTGATATGGCCTTGGCTTTAGGCATTTCTAGAAGTACCTTAGTTAGAATTGAACGTGGTGATATATCACCTAAAGCAGATATTATAAAAAAACTATCCATTTTATCAGGAAAGAACATCAGTTATTTTTATCACACGAAAGATAGACATATAGAAAAAATTCAAAATATTCTCATTGAGAAAAACGTTAGTAATGATATTTTATTATTATTAATCAAACAAATAGAAGAAGAGCTCATTAGCGACAGTTTATGATAGAAAGACATTATGATAAAAGCGTAGTTTCTGTAAAAATAATGCGAAACTTCATACAACAAAAAATATTAAATGATGATTTATCAGATATAGAACAACTTCTCGATCTATACTATTTAAAAATTAAAGAATTATCATCACTTATTGATTTAACATCTGGAGATGCCAACTAATTTACATGCATAACAATATAAAAACGGCTCGAATAGTATCAAAAATATCACAATTAGAAATGTCGGAACTGCTAAATATTTCAAGACAATCCTACATTGATATTGAAAATGGAACCCGAGTGCCACGGTCCGATATCTTATTTAATATATCTTTAATAACTAAAAAAAATATCACCTTCTTTTATAATGAGTGTCATCCAAACCAACTAGATACACTTATCTTTTTATTCCAAGGAAAAACAGATATAGAAAAAGCACACTATATTGAATTACTAGAGTTACTCATCGAACAAAACAAAAATAATCCTTTGTCTTAATGGCCAAAAATGAACAGCATTGCTACTCGAAAAGCACAAATTAAAAATGCGATTGCAATAGATAAAATACAACCGTTTATACAACCAATAGTTAATATAAACAAAAAGTTAGTTGGATTTGAAGTACTTGCTCGATGGATTGTATCTGAACACGAAATTCAATTACCCTTGAAATTTATCCCAATAATAAAAGATGATCAACCACTGTCTGAAAGTTTAACCATTAGTTTATTACAACAGCTCATTAAGCATTTTACAGTACATCAAAATAAGGAATTATTTCTATCTATAAATATTTATAGTCATAGTTTAACTATATCTGTAATTAATCTATTAACAGAATTAAATGTTTTTATTAATATTGTTATTGAAATATTAGAAAACGACGACATTAGTAATGCTAATGACTTTAAAATAATACTACATTATTTGAAAATCAAAGGTATAAAAATAGCACTTGATGATTTTGGTTGTGGTAATAATATCAATGATAGATTATTTGACTACCCTTTTGATTACGTCAAAATTGATAAAATGTTTGTCAGAAATATTGATAATGACGTTCAAAAACGAGAGTCCTTGCAGTCAATGATACAATTAATACATTACTTTAATTTACCGATCATCGCTGAAGGTGTAGAAAATGAACATGTTTTTAAAATATTAGCAACATTAGATATAGAAATGTATCAAGGATATCTATTTTCCAAACCTGTACCTCTAACTGATACGCAATATCAACAACCACTGTTAATAAATAGTAATTTAGAAAACAAATGACACTTTATTAATTACGGTGCTTTACTCTACTAAAATAGTATAATTAACAACAAAGCACCGCTAATCTTAAATACAATCTGACACACATAAAATTCCCCAAAGGCATATTGTGAGCATTTTATTTTACAGTAGCAACATCACGATCTGGTGTGCACAACATTGATTATGCATAATATATAAATAAAATCTTTAGATACTATAACCGAAAATGAGAATCACACTTAATGGAATAATATAGCATCGCTAACACACAAAATGACCTCTATTCTATGCTTTCAGTGATCATTCTTAAGTAAGCCTTAAGTTACGCTCAAGATAATAGCAGCATTCGTTATTTGACACAGAGTAAACAATGCGCAATATTTTCCACTTAAAAATGACAACTTTTATAGTATGGTTATCCCTTTATTTTTCATTATGTTTTAACTTTCCGACATTAGAAAAGATTTTCTCATTAAGTAATACAGTCTCTAATCCTGTATTTCCTTATACTGCGCCTATTGTTTTAACTGCTGCTTTTATCATCATTTTCAGCTGCTTATGTTGGCCATATATTTTTAAAGCCATCATGATTTTTTTAGTTATAACATCATCAATGGCTTTATTTGCTGAAGTCAATTACCACACCTTATTTGATAATGCAGTTATCGAAAGCATCTTCCAAACACGTTCAGATGAAGCACTATCGTATGTTAATTTGCACTCGATAACCTATATTATCGTATTTGGTTTACTACCCAGTATTTGGATCGCTTGTGTAAAAATCACTAAGCGTGAAAGTATTTTTAAAGAAATTATTGCTCGAATTATACTTATTGGCATTGCAACAACAGCACTGCTAATTATTGCTCTGACTAACTATAAAAGTTATGCCGCGGTTGGTCGTAATAATCATTATTTAAACCGTATGATCATTCCTGGTCATGTATACGCGGGCGGAAAATACTTATACAAAGAGTTTATTTACAAACCTCTACCCTACAAAAAACAAGGCTTAGATGCAAAACTACTGCCAACTAAAAACCACAAACCAACCTTATTTGTTATGGTGTTAGGCGAAACCGCACGTACTTATGATTACGCTTACAACGGCTATAAACGAGATACTAATCCTTACACTAAAAACGAAGGCATTATTTCATTTAAAAATGTTGAATCTTGCGGTACTTATACAGCACTATCTGTTCCTTGCATGTTCTCTAATTTAACGCGTGCTCACTACAATCAAGATCGCGCTTACAGCCAAGATAATGCCGTTGATATTATCCATCGCGCTGGCGCTGAAGTATTATGGATTGATAATGATGGTGGTTCAAAAGGCGTTGCAGCGAGAGTACCGTATGTAGCAACTGACACGTCACAACACAATCAATACTGTGATGGAACAAGTTGTTACGATGGCGTAATGCTAAAGAAAGCCGCTGATTTTATAAATAAAGACGATAAGAACAAATTATTAGTCTTACACTTAATTGGTAGCCATGGTCCAACGTATTTCCAACGTTATCCAAAACAGTTTGATCGATTCAAACCGTCTTGTAACCGTAGTGATATTGAAAACTGTACTGACCAAGAAATTAAAAACGTTTATGACAATACTATTCTCTACACCGACTATGTCGATGAACAAGTGATTAAATTATTGAAGAAAAACGAAGCTAAATACAATGTAGCAATGCTATATATGTCAGACCATGGTGAATCACTTGGGGAAAATGGATTCTATTTACACGGAGCACCTTTTCCAATCGCACCGAAAGAACAAAAACATGTACCATGGTTATTATGGATCCCAACTCAATATGCTCAACAAAAAGGCATTAATCTTAGTTGCTTAAGAAATAAAGAGGATATTGGCCATCTATCACATGACAATTTGTTCCATAGCCTATTAGGGCTTTATGGCGTCCAATCTAAAGTGATCAACCCCGCACTTGATATTAGCGCAAGCTGTAGAGTTCCATCTTAATCAACTAAGATAACATTATGATTTAATGTATACTTATACATCTCGTATAGGTATACATTTTCAATTTGAGTATATAATGAAGCTATTGATCATCGAAGATTCATCCGCATTACGCCGCAGTTTAGTTGTAGGATTCAATAACTTAGGCATTACAACTGATGAAGCTAGTAATGGTACTGATGGACTCAGCTTAGCACTCAATAATCCTTATGATATTATTATCTTAGATCTCATGTTGCCCGGTATCGATGGCATGGATATACTCAAGCAATTAAGAAAATCAGCGGTTCAAACGCGGATAATTATTTTATCAGCCAACAATCAGCGTCAAGATCGTATTGATGGTCTACTTCAAGGTGCTGATGACTATCTTACAAAACCATTCTCTTTTGATGAATTACATGCCAGAATCCTTGCTGTCTCCCGCCGTGGTTTAATTAATAACTTCACAAACACGATCACTATTAATGGCTTTATATTAGATTCAAATAAAATGACCCTACGTTATGAGACCACAGACATAGAATTAACACCGAATGAATTTAAAATAGTTGAATACCTTTTCAACCATAAAGATCAAGTGATGAGTACATCAATGATCAGCGATAATATTGCTAATAATTTTGATTATATCTCTAAAAATACTATTGAAGCGCACATATCAACAATACGTAAAAAAATAAAACTAAAGATGATTGATGCTACCTTTCCAATTAAAAACAAACGCGGTTTTGGCTATTATATTGAGGGATAAGTAATAATGAAAACACGCTCAATAAAAAGAAATCTCATTAATTCTATCTCAGCGATTTTTGGTTTATTTATTATCATTGTATTTACCTTTGTTGATGTCAGTGTTGATGACTGGGTTCAGCAACAATTCAAAATAGAATTAAAAGAAAAAACCAGCCAAATTAAAATCTTAGCTCATGAAGACATCACATCCCGACTGGATAATCCTGGGAGTAATTATGTTTATCAAATCTGGAAGAACAACCAAACAATCAAACGTTCAGCATCCCTTCGCCCTTATCCTGAATTAGACTTAGTTCATCCTAAAATCCCAGTAAATTCATATCGATTGGTTGATGTAACAATGCCAAACAATGAGTCAGGACAAGCACTACTATCTTCATATATTCAACGAAATAAAGATGGTTCAAGTGACTATATGTATATTACAGTCTCCACATCAACGAAGAGTCTGGATCGTATTACAGGTATATTAGATATATTACTCATTGGCAGTTTTTTATTATCTATGATAATCATGAGGATCGTTGCTAAAAAAATTGTTCAGCAAGGCTTACATCCTTTAGAATCGTTAAATAGACAAATTAAAAAATTCAACAATAATAACGCTTATTCAAATAGCAACTTTTCATTTTACGAGCAGAAACATTATTCAGAAATAGATTTAATCATTAAAGAATTAAATAACTTTCTTATAATTCATCGCAATAGTATTGAAAATGAAAAGCGAATCACATCTGATATTGCTCATGAGATAAAAACACCTATTGCAGAGCTCATTACGTTAACTGAAGTCCACCAGCGCTTTCCTAATGATGCTAGATTAGCAGAAACATTTACTGATGATATTTTACAGATTTCTAATAGAATGCGAGTCATTGTTGAAAATTTATTATTACTTCAACGTACATCATCAACCATTGAACTCTACAAAGAGCCAATTGATATCACCTTATTACTAAATAGCATTCAGCATGAACTTACGTTTAAATATCAAAATATAACTAATAGAATACAACTTAAAATACAACTAAATACAGTAATTATTGCCGATGAATTTAGCTTAAAAACCATTCTAACTAATATTATCGATAACGCATTATTTTACAGTCCATTGGCCTCAAACATTCAAATAAATGTACTAAATAATCAATACAATATCATTATCGAAGTGATCAATGTTGCAACGATTAACTATTCAGAAACTGAGATCAAAAAGTTAGTTCAACCTTTATATCAATACGATAGTTCAAGATCAGATGATAATCGCTACGGCTTAGGGCTATCTATTGTTAATAATATTTGTAAGATTAATCAATACCCATTATCAATCACACAAACAACAAAGGGTGATTTTATCGTTACAGTATCTATTGCTAAATAAAGAGAATAAAACCACACCTTATCGATAGGTATCTACAGATTAGAATAATCACCGTTAGGATCTATTCCGATCATTTGTTGGATCCCTATCGTCATGACTTCCATAAACAACCGCAATCTTTTCGAATAATAATTTGAATAGGGATAAACAAAATAAATAGGTAATGGATCTGCTTGCCAATGTTCTGCCATATGGACAAGTTGGCCGGTCAGTAAATAAGGTTTAACTAACCATGATGATATTGCACCGATACCAAGCCCACCTTTAATACACTCCAATGCTGAATAAAGATTATCGGTTGATAGAATCGGATCAAGCCCTAATACCGATAACTCATTTGATAGCGTATTCTTTAGTATTAGCTCATGATTATAAAATGTACTAACCGCGATCCAAGGCCATTGCTGTAACTCAGAAATATTCTTAATATCACCGTGTTTTTTTATTACCTTCGGTGCTGCAACAATAATACGTGGCACATAGCCGATCAGTTTTGCCACAACATTGGGATTTGTAATCGCACCAACATGAATAGCACAATCAATATTGTCAGCAAGAAAGTCAGGTGATATATCATTCAAGAGCCAATCAATACGCATTTCAGGATAAAGGGTTAAATATTCCATTAACGGTTTGATTAATTGTTGCTGTCCAAAAGCATGTGGCGCTCTTACTCTCAATCGGCCTTTAATTTTTGCAGTATCACTCCCTACCGAATCTTCTAATATCGACCACTGCTCTAATAACTGCTTAGCATGCTGGTAGCAAGTGTCTCCCTCATCGGTTAATTTTAACTGGTGCGTCGTGCGTAGCATTAGCTTGCACTTAAATATCTGTTCTAACGATTGTAACCGTCGACTAACGGTAGGTTGAGTCGTCTTTAACTGTTTAGCTGCAGCACTTAAACTTCCAGCTTCAACAATTCTCACCCACGTTGTCAGTAACAAAATACGATCGAGATTTTTAGGGTTATTTATATTCATACGCTGAGTGTATAACAATATTACGATAACGCCCTCTATAAAAGCACGTTCTGTTCAGGCATATTCCTATCGAACATTTTTCCACTCATGGATACACAATGACAGCGCAGACCAACATAATAAAAAACAATGAAATATTACCGCTTAAACAGCTTTTTGGCTTATCCGTTGGCGCAGGGTTTAGTGTCGCTTCAATTTATTATAGCCAACCTATCATTGGCTTATTATCACATGCATTTCAGTTAAAAATCAGTGAAGTCGGACTGGTTCCAACGTTAACGCAAATCGGTTATGCGCTAGGTATTTTTTTTCTAGTTCCTCTTGGTGACATGATCAATCGAAAAAAGCTGATCATTACTAAATTAGGGTTGCTTTGTGGTGCACTGGGCTTATGTAGCCTTAGTGCCACTTTTCCAAGTTTATTAATAACAAGCTTACTCATTGGAATATTAGCAACAACAGCACAGGATATCGTGCTCACAAGCACTGCAATCGTACCACCCAGTCAAAGAGGAAAATCAGTTGGTATTGTCATGACAGGCTTATTGTCAGGCATACTCTTATCGCGCGTCTTTAGCGGTATTATTGGTCAATTTTGGGGATGGGAAGCTATCTTTCAACTAGCCGCTGCCTCTATCATGATGTTAATGGTGTATTTTTGGGTTTCATTACCCACTATGCCGGCTCAAAACACACTTACTTATCAACAGATAATGCGATCATTAAAACCATTATGGCATCAATATCCGCAATTAAGACAATCAGTTATCGCTCAAGGATTACTATCAATTGCATTTAGCGCATTTTGGACAACCCTCGCGGTATTTTTATTACATAACTACAACTTAGGCAGTGCCACTGCGGGGTTATTTGGATTAGCTGGAGCCGCGGGGGCTATCGCAGCACCGTTAGCTGGCGGGCTAGCCGACCGTTTAGGTGCAAATAAAATACTCTTCTTGACGATTAGCATTGTTATATTATCGTTTATCGCGATGTTCTTTATTCCATTACTCGCCATACATTTTCAGATCGCGTTTTTAGTTGTGTGTGTCATCTTGTTTGATTTTGGTATTAACGCATCGTTAGTATCACATCAAACGATTGTTTACAGCCTAAAACCTGAAGCCAGAGGACGCCTTAATTCGATCTTGTTTACATTTGTATTTATCGGCATGGCAATAGGATCAGCTTTCGGCGGCTATCTTTACCAGCATGTAGGATGGAACGGCGTTTTAGTGCTTGCTATCGTAACGCCATTAATCGCATTAATTGTTCGATTAAAATCAAACTCAAGTACTCACGCAGTCTAAATCTTTCTAGCAATGAAGTGATGAGGTAATACTCTTCACTTCATCTTAAATAATACATCGTATATTCTATATATCCAGTATGTTGATCCCATTACTCACTGACTATTTTAAAGCCTTGTGACACATAAAATTATGTCACTCGCTTCATTTTGTTTATAAAATCATTATTATAGTATTTTCTTGTCACAAGTATCACCTAACCATATGAAATATAAAAGAAGATCATCTACAAAATAAGATAATCATTATTGCTTTTATCTGTGACTATAATGCATTTATCTTCGTCAATTCAAAGTGTTACCAAGATCTTTCTGAATTATCTATTTTGACATTCCTATAAAGAATGAGATTATGCACGCCGATTATATAACGTCATCTTGATATCGGAGTATCAAATGCAAAATAGAGTACATAATATGATGACGTGGCGTCAGGATATTTTTGCAGGATTATCCGTCGCTGCCATTGCCCTCCCCGCTCAAATGGCGACCGCACATTTAGCTGGGTTTCCTGTTATTTATGGATTATACGTTTTTGTTGTATCCAGCCTTGGCTTTTTCATTTTTGGTAGTAACCGTTATTTATCTTGTGGTGCAGATTCAACCATCGCCCCTATTTTTGCAGTGAGTCTTGCCAGTTACGCCACATTATTCAGCGTGCAATATATGGCATTAGCGTCACTATTAGCATTGCTTGTTGGAGCGATATTATTGGGGGTATATATATTTAAATTAGGTTGGGTGGCTAATTTATTGTCTTATCCGGTCACACTAGGGTTTTTAGCCGGTGTGTCGATTCATATTATTGTTAGCCAATTACCGTCAATATTAGGTTTACCACACAGTTCAGCATCGCCATTTCAAACGCTTTACCACTTAGCGCAACACATCACACAACTGAATCTTATCACGACATTCATCGGTGGCGGCGTGTTTGCCTTTATCTTCTGGTTTAGTCGCCAATATAAACGTTTCCCCGCAGCACTGATTGCCTTGGCTATCAGTATCACCATTGAAATGGCCTTAAATGCAAAGAACATTCATATTCCAACCTTATCAAACCCGGCTGGCTTTGAACTTCATTGGGCTTTTATTGGTTTACCTTGGCATCAAGCATTAACGATTTTTCCATTAGCATTATTAATCGCAATGATTTGTATCGTTCAAACCTCTGCGGTATCAAGTACCATTAAAGATCGTAATACGACCCCTAACTTTAACCGTGACTTTGCTGGCATCGGCTTAGGTTCTGTATTATCAGGTTTAATTGGTGGCTTCCCTGGAAATGCGAGTCCACCACGTAGCATGTTAATTCAACAAGGTGGTGCGCATTCAAAATGGGCGGCGTTATTTTCAGCGGCGGTTATTTGTGTGGTTTTGTTATATGCACAAAGCGCTTTTCATCTGATACCTAAAGCAACATTGTCCGGTATTTTAGTGTATGTCGGTTTAAGTATTTTCAAATGGAATGAAATTAAACGTATCTATCATCAAAACCGTCAAGAATTCTATTTATGTTTAACAACCATCTTGATGATCGTGACTTTTCGTATCGATATTGGCGTCATGTTTGGTGTTTTCTTATCATTACTACATAGTATATTTATTATTACTCGCCCAAACTGTGAAGAATTATTTCGAGAACCACACTGTGATCACTGGGGACACCGTTCACGTTTAAATCCAGAACATAACTTATCCGCAGAAGAAGATGTTGCTGTACTTCACTTTTCAGCACCTTTATATTTCACCACTTTTTCATACTTTGAAGAGCGTATTTTAAACTTAGCCAATACCCGTCCTCTATTGCGTTTAGTCATTATTGATGCCAGCAGTATTAGTGATATGGACTTAACTGCTGTTGATAAAATTGAAGTATTGAATCAAAAACTAGCTCATCGAAACGTCACATTACTGTTTGTTAATATTGAACATCCACGATTTAGGCGTTTAGTTAAGACAACTAACTTATTGGCGATATTAGATCAAAAAACAGAATATACCAGTATTGAGGCTGCAATTACTGCGTATCGTTCAATATAAGAAGAAACAAAAGAGATAAGAGATGGGACAGCCATAACTTACGCTGCATAAAGTATAACCAATTAAAATGCCTTAAAATTGGTTATCACAAAATAGCGATCTTATGGGTGTCCTGTCTTTAAGCATTAACTGTCTTTTTTGATGTATTTTACATCGCTAATAATGCGAGAAGTTGTTGCGGCTTATCTATAATATAATCAGGATTTTTATCGAGAAGCGCTTTTCGATTGTTATATCCCCATGTAACCGCAATACTTTTAATATTAATTTTTTTAGTTGCTTCAATATCACGGGTTTCATCACCAATGTAGTACACATCATCGGCAATAAATTTATTCTTATTGATGATCTTTTTTATGATCCCAGATTTACCAAAGATACTTGACTTAGAAAAGACAGCATCAAACTGAGTAATATTATTTAAACCAAGAAAAATATTAATATTTTCTTCCGAATTAGAGCTCAATATAAAGAGTTTATGCCCTTCTTGTTTTAAGCTTTCAAGAACAGAAGCAACCCCTGTAAATATTTTTTGCTCTTTCATTCGTTTAGTAAAATCACCACGAATTCGATGAGCAATAATGGGTATTTGTAATGGTGATATACCGAGATAGTGAATTATCTCTTTGCTGGTCATGGCTCGACATAGTTCAATATCCTCATCATGAATATATTTAAAATCATATTCATGGTGGATCTTTCTCATTACATCAATATACAAATTAAATGTATCTGCAATTGTTCCATCAAAATCAAAAATTAATACCATTTATAGCAACCACTTACACTTAACTTAACTTAACTTAAAAAATACAACAAGGGTTAGGATACGTGCCAATGTTACGGCACATATCCAATCTAATACGTAATATTAGCTATTTGCTTGTTGTTGCAATACTTTCTCAGCTTTCACTAAATCAGCAAAAGTCCAACCCACCGCTTCAGTTTTACTCATTAATTCACAGATATCAGCGATTTGAAATACATCTTCTGAATTATCAGTATAAGTAACCACTAATTGCTGACCTTTCATATCCCAAGCTTCGGGATCTTTTTCACCAATTAGGCCGTCTAAATAATCACCTAAGCAGCAATGCACCACAAAAAAGTGCTGCATTTGTTCTTCTGAAACACCAAGGATGATAGCGGCTTCAACATAGTCATACATATATGTATCTGATTCAGTATCCACAAAAAACTTAGAACCTTCAGCATCCCAATACTCAAAGTCTGTCACTTTAGCCGCTACATAACACTCAATCGCATTAACAACGACACAGTAATCACCAACCATTGACTCATATTTGTTAGACATAACGACCTCTTAAATGATGTTTACACATGTAAACACCTAATGACCGAGCAATTATACCCAATACAAACAGTGATGAAAGCTAACATGAATAATTAAAATAATAAAAAACACACTAACCTAATGAATATTAATCGTTTTAACATTCAAGCATCTAATTAAAAGACGAGGAAAATATACATAAAAGAGGATTTTTATAAATATACAGATTAATGAAATAAATATAGATGTCAGCTCAATTACTTATCATTTGATATTTATCATACAATATTGCTCGTGCTTCACTTATATTGCTTGAGATTTATATCATTACATAAAGAACAATCATTATGACTAATAATAAGCTTGGCCTACTTTACAGTAGTATTACACTTTTATTCTGGGGAATATTGCCTATAGCACTAAAACTTTCTGAAAAATTTATTGATGCAACATCATTAAGTTGGTTCCGTTTTTTCATTGCTTTTATTGTTATTTTTATTCTTCAACTAACCTCTAATAGTTTGCAACAATTTCGAAAAATAACACTAAAAGAGATAATTAAACTGCTATTTGCTGGTATATTTTTAACACTTAACTACGTTACTTTTGTGTTAACATTAAAATACTTATCGCCAGGTGAAGCACAATTAAATTTTCAAGTTGCCCCTTTTTTCCTTGCTTTTGGTAGTCTGTTATTTTTTAAAGAACGCTTAACGGCAATCCAACTTTCTTGCCTCTTTACATTAGCCGTTGGCATTATTCTTTTCTTCCATCCCAATCTTAGTGGACATATTAATACAGGAAGTAAAGTTCTAATTGGTGTTGGCATTATTGAATTTTCAGCATTATCTTGGGCGTGTTATACCCTATTGCAAAAGTCATTAATGGCGAAATTATCAACGTCGAACGTTTTACTGTGCGTATTTGGGGTGGGTATGGTTCTCTTAACACCATTGACTGATTTTACGCGGCTATCAACATTGTCAGGCTTTGATTGGAGCATTGCTTTATTTTGTGCACTCAATACGTTAATTGCTTATAGCGCATTAGCCAAAGCATTGGTTTTCTGGCCAGCAGCTCAAGTGAGTGCTGTTGTTGCCGTAGCGCCAGTGATTAGCTTTATGTCAAGCGCATTTGTTGTCACCATGGGATGGTGGCCAAACATTATCAAAGCGCATTCTCTAAGCTCATTATCAATTTTAGGCATTATTGTTATTGTTGGCTCAGTTGCAACCATGCAATTATTACCGCATTTATTGAAAAAAAGTAAGCCTATTGAACAGCTTAATTAATTATTCATCACATCATAATTAACAACAAAAAGGGTGGCTCATTAGGCCACCCAGCAAACATGCCATTAAAAAGTGTGAAAACGACTACATCGCTCTTTCTACATTAGATACATAATCTGGCAAATTTGTTACATAAGGTGCAAACCATGCCCCTTTAATACAATGTGATTCACAGTCTACAATACAAATATCTTCACTTTGGCTTTCAACAACACCGAGAATAAGACCATCGGCTTCACCAGTAACATTAATTGATACATCAAACCAGTATGTAGAGCTCTCTTTATTACAATCTTTACCAGAAAAAACAGCCTTCATTTGTCTCTCCAAATCACAAATTCATTAACGTGACTATCAAGCTAAAAGATAGGAATGATCTCGTGTAACCATCTGAATATAATAATGATTATGCTATCTATTCGCTTGAACTGGCATCAGTTTATACCTTGAGAGAATCACCAACTTAGTCATTGATCACAAAATAGAAGAAGCATTAAAAAACGAGTAATCTTATGGGTGTCCTATGTTTATTTTCTCTGGTGTTCTTTTTTAGCAAATACATATTCTATTTTTATCAATGGTCAATTAGGCCGTTGATATGATAATAATAATGACTATCAGTAGTAAAACTCACTAAGGACATCGTATGTACATTGCAATGAACCGTTTCAAAATTCGTTTAGGTTCTGAACAAGAATTTATCGATATCTGGAAAAATCGTGATACTTATCTAGATACTGTCCCTGGTTTTCAGTCATTTGATTTACTGCAAGGGGCGTCTAATGATGAATATACTCTGTTTGCATCTCATTCAGTGTGGCACTCTCGCCAAGCATTTGAAGATTGGACACAGTCAGAACAATTCCGCAAAGCCCATGCTAACGCGCGAGGCAACAAAGAGATCTATTTAGGTGCACCAAACTTTGAAGGGTTTGAAAGCTGCCTTTAATCTATAAAAATCATAGCTGACATAAAGCCCTTACTACGTAAATGAACTGAAGATCCCATTTAGAAATGGTCAGTTTATTCATTAAGGGCTTTTTATTTATCCAATATCCCCACTTCCTAGTTCTAACAAGGTTGCATTTCCCCCTACCGCAGTAATATTAATCGTGCGTGTACGTTCAGTAATAAACCGTAAACAATAACGCTGACTGCCAATAATAGGCAGTGTGATACCATCAAGTTCAACAACTAATTGAGCCAATAATCCCTCTCGTTGTGCTAACTGCCGCGCCAATTGCTGCGCACCTTGAACATCACCACAATAAGCAACACCAGCCGTTGATGGGTGCTGAACTAACGCATCTAGTGTGCTATCACTGACCACGGTGATCACATTAGTGAGGATCTCAACGTGTTCAAGTTGAGCAACAATTCGTTCGGCATACTGAGTATCCGCCAAACACACTAAGACTGAATTGCCACATACCAATGCTGCAGTTAATTGACCGACAATTGCTTCTTCGGTTATGCCCTCTTGCGCAGTAACAATAAAAACACCTCGCCCACCACAATAAAGGGTATTGCTCTCACCTGTTGGTCCGGGCATTAATGTCTGTTTAGCGATATATTTCAGCGCATTAGCACATTGAAATTTAACCATTGCGGCAGACTTTAGCGGCAGTTGTTGTGCCCAACCTTGTAAAATTTCAGCTCGTGCTTCAAAACCAAGCTGATTCCATAACATCATTGCAGCATGGCTCGTATCAATTAACCGCTGCACTGTAGCTACATTATGCTGCATCAATTACTCCTTATGATAAATAGGTTGCACACACTCTTGAGTAAAACGGTATAAATAATTCGGCCCGCCTGCTTTAGGGCCTGTTCCTGATAATCCTTGCCCACCAAACGGTTGAACACCGACAGCAGCACCAACTTGATCTCGATTGATATAACAATTTCCCACCTGAGCACGTTGCTCGATATCAAAATAAGTGTATTCATTACGACTATGAATTGCCATCGTTAATCCAAATCCGGTCTGATTTATTTGGTCAATAACTTGATGTAATTCACAGGATTTAAAGCGCACCACATGCAAAATAGGGCCAAAATGCTCTTGTTGAAGTAAATCAAGATTATTAATTTCAATGGCTGTCGGAGGAACAAAATCACCAAATTGACACTCTGAGGCCAAGGGTGTTTGTGCAATTAATGTTGCTTGATGAGTTAATGTTTCAATATGAGTTAGTAGCTTTTCACGAGCGACGGCATCAATCACGGGGCCAACATCGGTGCTATGGTATTGAGGACAACCAACACTCAGCTCAGCCATTGCGCCTTTGATAAGCTCAATCACTCGATCTGCAATATCAGCTTGAACAAACAATACCCGTAAAGCAGAACAACGCTGACCCGCAGAAGCAAATGCCGAACGAATAACATCACGCACCACTTGTTCAGGTAATGCAGTGCTATCAACAATCATGGCATTTTGCCCTCCCGTTTCAGCAATCAACGGTACTGGTGCACATTCCCTTGCTGCTAACATACGGTTTATTGTTTGTGCTGTTGGGGTCGAGCCCGTAAATACCACACCAGCAATGCGTTCATCGGATAATAATTGTGAACCTATCTGCGCGCCACGCCCAGGTAACAGATGAATAACCCCTTGTGGTAGCCCTGTTTCCAACAATAACTCAATCGCGCGATAAGCAATTAATGACGTTTGTTCCGCAGGTTTTGCAACCACAGTATTACCAGCAGCGAGTGCAGCACTGATTTGACCAATGAAAATAGCTAATGGAAAATTCCACGGACTAATACAGACAAAAACGCCCCGTCCTTGATAACGTAATTGTTGCTCAATGTCGTCATAAGTAGTGATCTGTTGTGGTGATTCAAAATTAAGGATTGCTTGTTGAGCGTAATAACGGCAAAAATCCACCGCTTCACGTATTTCATCAATCGAATCTTGAATGGTTTTTCCCGCTTCACGGTGACATAACGCAACTAATTCATGCTGGTGTAACGCTAATTTATCAGCTAGTTGTAATAAATAACTGCATCGAACAGAAGCGGAAGATGTAGACCAATTAGCAAACGCATCAGCCGCCTGTGTTATAGCCATCTCGACATGTTCTTCATTGGCAAAGATGACTTTACCGACAACATCACGGCGATCATAAGGTGCAGTTACCGTCATTATTTCTGCGATAACATCACTCATCAAATGAAATTGAGGTAACGGTCCAGCTTGCCATTGATACTCAGAAAAAGCCGTTACTGCCGCATTATATGGCTGCCATTGCGATTCAATATCAATATTAATCGCAACTGAATTACAGCGCTCAGCACCAAAAATATCAGACGGTAAAGGAATCAAACTATTATGTAATGTTGAATGTTTTTTCAGTGTCTCAACAGGATGCTCAATGAGTGCTTCAATAGGACAATCAGCATCAACGAGCCGATGAACAAACGAACTATTAGCACCATTTTCTAATAATCGCCGCACCAAATAAGGCAATAGATCTTTATGACTACCAACGGGAGCATAAATACGCACCGCAACATTGTGCATCGCCATCGCATGGTTATACAGCGCATCTCCCATACCATGTAAACGCTGAAACTCAAACTTATCATGTGTAGCCATCGCAACAATAGCACTCACAGTATGAGCATTATGGGTAGCAAATTGAGGATAAATAACCCCTTTGAGAGCGGGAGATAACAACAATCGTGCACACGCTAGGTATGATGTATCAGTCGCTTCTTTACGAGTAAATACCGGATAAGCGCTATACCCTCCTTGCTGACTTATTTTCAGTTCACTATCCCAATAAGCACCTTTGACAAGTCGCAATGGAATACTATCACCCTGTTGTTTAGCTAGTGCCGCCACCCACGCTAATACAGCTAAGGCTCGCTTTGAATAAGCTTGAACAACAATGCCAAATTGCCCCCAACCTTGCAGTTGTGGTGATTGATATAACTTTTGAAATAATAACAGTGAAAGCTCTAATCGATCGGCTTCTTCAGCGTCAATCGTAATTCCAACATTATGTTCACGCGCACAACACAATAATGACAATAACGCGTCATACATTTCAGTAACGACGCGTTCGGTGTTAGCAACATCATAGCGAGGATGTAGTGCAGATAACTTAATAGACACTGTCGAATTTAAGGAATGATGAAGCGCCCCATCGGTGGTCGAATAACTGTCACGCCCGACTGCAACAATCGCCGTCATATAATCTTGATAATACTTAGTGGCATCATCAGCGGTTAACGCTGCTTCACCTAACATATCAAACGAATAACTAAAGCCTTGATCGCGCTTTAACTGCCCTTGCTTCATTGCCTCGGTGATATCACGCCCTAATACAAACTGATGACCCATAATTTTCATGGCTTGGTGCATGGCTTGGCGGATCACTGGCTCCGACATTTTATTCACTAATCGATTAATAACATCCACAGCAGAACCATCTTTCGATATCTCTAATCCGACAACTTTTCCAGTTAACATCAACCCCCATGTCGAGGCATTTACAAACAAAGAATCTGAATGTTTAAGGTGAGATTTCCAATCCGCAACGCTTAATTTATCCCGAATCAAAGCATCAGCCGTCGCGGTATCAGGAATACGCATTAATGCCTCAGCTAAGCACATCAATAGCACTCCTTCTTTGGTGTCTAAGCTATATTCAAGCAACAATGCATCTATCATTTGAATCGCATTTTTGTCCGCGCGAACACGAGCAATTAATGCTGTCGCATGCTGATCCATATCTCGATGTTCTTGTAATGACGGTGTCGCTAACGGTATTAATTGCGCTAACCACTCTGACTCATCAACCGCATAGTGAGGAGAAATCAACGCCCACAACCGATCAAGAGGCTGTTCAATAAAAGATGGCTGTAAAACATCAGCGGCATTAAACATAATAAATTCCTCGATATAATCTGCGTTATAAATCAGCTTTTGTGGCGTGATTATCTTTCTTTAACTATGACACTACCTTTTAATTACTACACTACATAACAAAAAAGTAACAATATGAGGTCAATATCAAAATATTCCAATAAAAGATATTTGAGTTTTTATTTAATTTGCGAGGCTTTCATTCATTACGTGCTGGCTATTTTTGTATAAACATGCAAACTATTATCATTATCAACAACAAGACTGTAATAATGAATAATATAGCCATATGGGGTGCAAGCAGTGGATTAGGTGCAGCCATGGTCGACTACTTCCATGAGCAAGGCTTCAATGTGATAGCCATTGCCAGAAACCCAACCAAAAACCCTCACATTGCACAATACGATCTGATGTCTATTGCTTGCGATGCGACAGATAAAACACAAGTTGAGAATACAGTCGCTATGCTGCCTGACAATACGCTCAATATTTCAACAATGGGCAGCTTTCATGCGGATATCCCTGTGGATTATATTGGTCATCGTTATTTGATTGATACGCTTGAAAAAAGCACCTCAAAGCGCCTATTACTGGTTACATCTTTAGGCTGTGGCGATTCATGGCAATTTATGTCAGATCGCGCTAAAAACGTCTTTGGTGGAGCATTACGAGAAAAAACACTGGCGGAAGCATGGCTTAAAAGCAGTGCATTGAATTTTACGATCCTGCGTCCGGGTGGGCTTAAAGATGGAGCGCCAACACACCACGGTCAGTTATCACAAAATGAAGAAGTACATGGAGCGATTACTCGCGGAGAAGTGGCGCGATTAAGCCATGAGTTACTGTTAAATAACGATAGTATTCATCAAACATTTCAGTGTGTAGATCCTAGTATCGCGCCTTACTAAACATCACAACTCACAGCAGTAAAATACAAGGAGGTAATGCCATGCTTACCTCCTTTATGAATTCATCACTTTGATACCAAAAAGAGTAAATAACCCACCAGTAATATAATTAATTTGCCCAGAAACACGCGCATAAACGTTTTTGGCTGATTGATGTGAAAAGGCGAACACTAAAAACAGATGCCAACTAAGTGTGATTAACGACATTGTTAACATTATTGCCAAAAGCAACATCGAATGCATATTTTCAGGTATAGAAATACTAAACAAACTAACCACAAAAAAGCCTGTTTTCGGATTAAATATCCAATAGCAAAAAAGCCCCCATCTTTAAAATGAGGGCTTTTGGGGGCGAATTTTTGATCGTTAAAATAATATTTATCTAACGCTATACTATTAATAACAAAGAAACTCTGGTTATCCCTGCTATTTTTAAGCGCTATTTTTTCTTACCCTGCACTGCTTTAAATCTTGGATTAGATTTACAAATCACATAAATACGACCACGGCGTTTAACCACCTGACAGTCTTTACTGCGATTTTTTGCACTTTTCAACGAACTAAGAACCTTCATTAACTTTCACCCTTTAACATCATAATGTTGTTGTCTTAACGAGCCGTCTTATCAGCCAATTAAACAGCGTGTAATTGCCATAGTATTGAACGCTAATAAGACCCTCCCAACAATAGTTATGTTATAACATAACAACAAGCACACAGTAAACATAATAAAAAGAGGCAAGAAGAAAACGAAGGCAACCATGATAACAATCGTTATGGTTCCCTACAGCTCTTACTAAAGCTTTATTACAGGAAATAAAATTAATAGATGTTTACCTAATGGCAGATAATAATGAGGATTATCCGTTTTCTGGACTGGGATTTAGAGACAATTCTGTTTAAAGGTAAAATTATGCTACAAGTTGTTTTTTATTATTTTCAAACTAACACTAACATTTTGCTCATTCGTATTAGATAAGACCATATCATATCTCTTTGTCGTTATTTGAGAACTGTATAGTCGCATATATTCATTTAATGTAAATATCAACTTACTATTTACACTAATACTTCCATTTTGTTTTATTGTATTTAAAGAATATGTAATTAACACTTCATCATTCTTAATTGGTATAATCATAATTGAACTAGTACATAACTGAACATCACCACAAGTCATAAAACTTTCTTCAGTTGCTGATTTTAAAAAACATTAACGTTATGATTTACTATATTATCCTTATATTCATAACTAATATTAAACAGCGCGATATAATCAGCCCCTTTAGAAAGCCCACTATCAATTATAGATTCTTTAAACTCTTTCGAGAAAGAAAGAGATGAAAATAAGAATAAAAACACATAAAATATATTTTTAGACCATATTAATACATTAATAATAAATATATCCCCCATCATAATTATGCTTATTTACTACATATAATAACAATTAGTATTATTTATTTTTGACACAGATTTCAAAATACATTTGTCGGTAAGAACGATGTTCTAGATCTATTGCACTCAAACCAAACTTATTGGCTAATATAACCAATTCAGCTCGATAACCATCAAGTAAACTTTCATCATCAGTCATAATGGCAAATTCAGCGAAGTCACCTACCCCATCAAGATGATCGACAGTAATATGAAACTTACCCACAAAATAAATACTGCGGGTTTTCTTCATCGCCAATACAATTTGATAACCCATTGTGGTA
Organism: Photobacterium sp. NCIMB 13483; assembly: GCF_003025475.1. Lineage (NCBI taxonomy): Bacteria > Pseudomonadati > Pseudomonadota > Gammaproteobacteria > Vibrionales > Vibrionaceae > Photobacterium > Photobacterium sp. NCIMB 13483. Next base: position 10,222 of record NZ_PYLV01000004.1, on the reverse strand, counting down.
AGCATACTTTGTGCTTTATTGACATCAGTAATATTTACGGCTTCACAGCGATCAGCTTCTGGTCCTTTTACGATCCAAAGCTTAATGCCTGACGGTGCCATTTCACGAATGCAAAGGCTTTTATTTTCAGCTAAAAGCTGTTGTTTTGGGGTATCAAAATAACAATCAGATTCTATATTATCTTGAAGCATAATTTCATGCGGCATTGATTTTAATATCGCTAAGAACTGAGATATATACTTCAATCGATATTTAAGTTCGACTTCAAATTTACCACTAAAATGATCTGAAACCATCATTGCTACTTACTGAATTATAAAGAGCGCAGATTAACACACCAACCCAAAGGTTTATGTTAACTATGTATGATTACTATTGATAACAAAAAACCAGTTGCTTTAAATAAACAAAATAGCAGTGATTAAACCTCATTCGCAAGCTGATCTAAATAGCTCTGCATAAAGCTCATTCTTTTTGTAGCTTCTTCTTTCGCCGAGTGGGTTTGCATTGTGTCTGCAAGTTTTAATAACTTGGTATAAAAGTGATCTATGGTGTAAGTACCATCGTCAGGTTCTCGATTGGCGCAGAAAGGATCAACTGTTGAATATAATGTTCGCCCAAGAGTTGTACTCACTTGAAGGCACCTTACAATTCCCACCGCACCTAGCGCGTCGAGCCTATCCGCATCTTGAACAATTTTAGCCTCAATCGTCATTGGTTTTACATTGGCGCTGAAACTATGAGCGACGATTGCGTGGTGTATCTCTTGCCAATATTGTTTGGGATATCCAATTTCATTCAAAAATTTAATTGCCTTTTCTGCTGCGAAGAATGAACTTTGATTACGTTGAGAATGTCCTTTGGGGAAGGTGAAGCAGTCATGTAAATATGCAGCAGGAATAGCAATGTCAGCGTTTCCGCCTTCTTGTTTACTCAACTGTTTAGCTGTCTTAACGACTCGCAGCACGTGATTAATATCGTGTGCCGCATCAGTAACCATTTCCGTTGAGATGAACTCAAGCAATTGTTTTTCAAATACTTCTAAATTACCCATCTACACCTCAAGCCGCTAACCAACAATACAGGACACCCACATCTATATGCTTTCAAGTTTCAACATACTAATAGTAGATTCCCTACCGTCCACACAAATATTCACAGTTGGTAATGACGATAGGCAGCTCTAATATTACACCAAATAATAACCTTGGTTCTGCCTACTTTATTGCATAAAGAATTATGGGTGTCCTATGTTTTGGGTGATGTTTATTTTTTAGCTACTTTGGCCATTCAATGCCAACTTAATACGTTGATGCGTACGGTAGTTTGGAGTCGAAATAAATTGATTCTGAATTGGTTTAGCTCGAGGGTTATCATAACCGTAGATATCATGGCGCATCTCTAACTGGCCATTAGGTGTTACCCAAGCTGTTAAATAAGCCACATCAAGATTCACACGCACCTTTAAGCCAATCTCACGGTGCTTGTTCGAATTAATCATATCGTCGACAGAGGGCAAACTTGGCATATTTTGATAAGACAAAATAATTTTCGCCATCTCACGAGGTTTTTGTACACGCATACAACCAGAACTTAAATCGCGATGATGACGTTTAAACAATGGATATTCTGATTGTGACTCGTCATGCATATATACAGAGAACGAATCAGGCATCAAGAAGGCTACCCGTCCTAAAGCATTCTCAGGGCCGGGATCTTGACGGAATTGGTGCGTAAAGGTATGCGGATTTACCGTTGCCCAATCAATTGAACTAGGTGGCACAACAGAACGATCACTCCAACTGTTAATCACATCCATGCGGTTATTATTTAAGAAATTAGGATTAGCTTTAGCTGATGGAATAGTGTTCTGCACTTTGATGGTTTCAGGCACATACCAATAAGGGTTAATCACAATCGTATTAATGTATGACTGAAACAAATTGGTTGGGCGTTTTGGCATCCCATCGATAATTTTCGATTCAAATATTGGCTTTTGATTATCGTATAGCGTCATTTTGAAATCAGGAATATTAACAATAATTTGCGGGCCATTCCCTTGCAATTGCGCAAAACGTTCTCGTTGTAAATTCAATGCCGTAATACGCGCTAAACTTGAATACGGACGTATTAATTGACTCACAACGTCAGGTCCTATAATGCCATCCATCTTCAAACCATAATTACCTTCAAAGGTTTTTATCGCTTGATTCATCACTCCGGTATTTGTAATCGTCGCTTGATCAATAATCTGTTGATACTGAGGCTGAGTTAAATAGCCTAAATTCCAAAGCACTGTCGCCACTTTAGGACCATAAGGGATGGTGTCACCGAGGTAAACAATCTTATCAAAGTGAACATTACTCGAATCAAGTGGATTAGCAGGTAAACTTAATAGATGGTTGATCACTCCCATTGTTGGAACAAACTGCGAAGAAGGAATAAGAGAATTGATCTTTTGAACCGTTAATGGGAAATAACTCTGCACCATTTTTAATGTCAAAGGCGCCAATGTTACTGGATGTGAGTTGTATAATGGTCGAGGATCTTGCATTAATTGATGCACATAATCCACGTAAACTAGATACGTATCGGTTAATAACAGATCATATCCGCGCTGATCTGGCAATACTGCTAATTTCTTCAACTCTATTAAACGTTGCTTCATGCCTGGTAGCGTATTGGAATCTGCCAGCGCTTGTAATTGCGGCATGATCGCATTGACAAGCACTGGGTTTAACCAATATGGCATGAAGTTATTTTTGGCATACAGCGCATTCAAAATACTACCGTTACACACTTTGACCGTTGAGTTTGAACACAAAGATGCGGTGCTATTCACTGTAACACCATCTAGAACATGTAAATCTAACGTATTGGTCACCGCATTATCAGCAGCCAAAGCTGATCCACAGGTTAGTAATGCTGAAACGGTCATTACTGAACGAATCAATGTCGTTATTTTTTTTCGATTAAATTTCATTCAACGGTCCTTTACTAAAAAAGTAAGAATATGCTTTTTTAGAATTAAAAGCATTCACCATTAAAAGTGACAAAGATTTCAAGAATGATGAGTAAAAAGTTAAAAAGGAGCCGATTACGATCTATTTATAACCAAATCGAACACAAAACACATACAGCAATAGCTATTTGGTGAAACACTGGTGATCGGCACTCCACCTTCTAGCTAGTATTCATTGTTCAACTAAAGCTTATTCACAGAGCACCGTCAGTATTAAACATACTGAATTACAGTTTTCTTTAAGGAATTACTTCAACGGATTGGGAGTAAAGAATTATGCATAACAGCGCCAATATGACATTGGTTATTATCCGTGATCTCGGAAGTTGAGGAACGAAGCTATCCGTGATCTACTCAACCCGAGATCGAGCCTTAAAAGACACCAGTGAAATCGTTATTCTACGGCGGATTAAAGGATATATAATTCGAAGAAATGTTATGGGTGTCCTATATTTTTATTTTTTTAGATTGACTATTTTGTGTCGTTTTTAGCTTGTTTAAAGGAGAATCCGTTCTATATAGAACTTTTCCACAAGGAACAACCAAAGATGAATGCTCTAAATGAACATCTTGGTCGTCGAAAAATATGTGTGCTCTAAATGCCTTTAAAATGTTACTTTTTTCAACACCACCTAAAAAGAAGGCCTCGTCAACATACACTCCCCAACTTCTTAATGTTTTAATAACGCGCATTTCTGAGGGACTATTTCTTGCTGTAACAATAGCGATACGAACGGGTGATAGTTCAACACTCATTGGGAGTCTTTCTTGCAATTTTGCCAATTTAATAAGGAACTTTGCGAATGGACCTTCCTTCATCGGAGTATTTTGCGCGATATTTTCATGCTCATGAAAAGCATCCATACCTTTATTTTTATATACAAGTTCGCTTGTCTCATCAAAAATAACCGCATCCCCATCAAAAGCAATCCTAACTTGGCCATCAGGTATCTCACATCTGTAAGTTGGAGGAATAGATAGAACGGCAGAAGAACACGAACCACTATCAATCACCATTTGAGCATCAGATTCATTTGTGGTCAGGAAAAGATCAACTTCAAACGCTTCTAAATAATCTGCGCCAGATTCTCCCGCGGTAAAAGCAGAGCGAGTAATATTTAATTTGTGATCTCTAATTGCATTTAAAACTCGCATACCTGTTTCAGGGCTATTTCTAGACATAACAACCACTTCAACCAATGGTTTTTGTCCTTTACCTTGATATAAATTTAAACTTAAAAGAGCTTTAACTAAAGGAAAACCAACACCTTCATCTAATCGTTTTTCTTCATTTTCCAACATATATTGCTTATATATTTCTATTCCATTTTGAGGGTCTTTAGCAACCTCTTCTTTAAACAGTTTGTCTGCATCAGATAAGTCAAATAATGCCGTTGCGGATATCCCTACAACTAAGGTATTTTCAAATGTAGTAGCCACATTACTCTCCAGAAAACTAACAAAATGTATGTGTGAAATATTTATAGCTTTAAATGTAAAGTAAAAAATAAGTTAATATGATTCATAGTATAAATTCAATTAATAATATAATAATTGAACTTGATCGTATAACTTAGTAACGAGAGACTGGACACCCATATTTATACTCGGGTAAATAGATGCCCTATCGCTCCCTCAAGCATTCATTGTAGGGAATAACAATTGTCAGTTCAGGTAATAGCGTTAATTATTATCTATTTTCTGAAACAGAAAATTATGGATGTCTTATATTTTTCTCGGACTTATCTAACACTTCGTATATGTATCGGATACGCGACACATATCCTTATCTGTTACATGCTGAATAACTATATATCACCAAATTTAGCTGTAGAACCTAAAAGTGTCTTTTCAGTCAGGTAGTATGGAATAAAATTTGATATATAGTAAGTAAAATTTCTCCATTGAATAAAAATCACACAACAAAACACAGCAGTAATTAATAAAAAATCTATAATTTGAATGTTAATACCACCAAGTGATAATGCGATAACAATTGAAAATAACATTTCACCTGATGCATGAGTAGATTTTATATACGTTCTAGATTTTTCAAGTTCTTGTGATACATCTCTTGATACATAATAATTAATCAAATTATCGTTAGACTTAGCTTTATCCACATTTTCGATTATTTTTTTCGTATATTCATCAAAGTTAGTTGACTTCGAAAGCAATTTAAATACATATTCACTTAAACAACCATAAAGCCACCTTGTTAAATAAGTAAGAATCAAGCACATAAATAACTGCTGAATCGTCACACTCGATAGCAACCCATTTTTAAAATCAAAGATAAAACTTACTTTAATTTTACCAACACCATCAACTAAACGTGCATTATTTACAACGTTGTATATATACAGTGAAAGCATAAAGATAAGTAAAATAATAAAACGGTGAATTGGATATTTTGACATTAAGTCTTCAATATATTTCTTTTGAACCGCTTTAGCTAACTCATCCATCGCACAAACCTAGAAAATAAATATCACCTGCAATAGGGTCAAATGCACCATACTCAATAAAAGGTGAACCATAAAATAGAAATTCAGAGTCAGTTTCAAAAAATGGTATTACACTGTTGAGCATTTCTTTATTTATAAAGAAAAGATTGGCAACACTGTCACTATCTTTATTAACAATTTTAGCGCTTTTATTAAACTTGTCCATTTGTGACAATTGCGCCTTATAAATTACTGGTTCTCCTAAAGCTTTCTTTGTAACTGTATTATGAAATGCAGTAGCCGTCTTTTTGTTAAATTCAAATATTTGAGTGTTTTTACTACCAGTCAAAGCTAATTCAAATGTGCTATCCCCCGCACTTCCTGCCCGAATCAGTGTTAGTATCTGATCAATTTCACGCGAAATGGCTCTGTCTCCATAACGTCTAATTACTGACACATCAGGATTCTCAATAATGTCATTAAAGTCTCTTGGAGTTAAAATACCTTGTTCAACTTGAACAATTCTATCACTGACTGACTCTTCAAGTTTTAATGCTTTTTGTAAACCATCTTGTTTGGCATCATTTACTGCACTATTAATAGCAGAGGATACGCGATCAATAATGTTGAGCGTTAAAGGGTTAGACGTTAAAAAATCAAGAACATATCCGCCTTCTTTAGGCTCTTGAACAAGCAACTCGACATCATAATGATAGGCTTGACGCATTTTAGCGTATTTCCATAACTTACCATTACGATCTTCTAAATATGCTCTATCAATTGAGTTTTGTAAATGAGTCAATGTCTTTGCTAGTGTTCTCATCGAAACTTGGTGATTTGTTGCAATATCACCATCAAAATGGATTTGTACTACACCCAAAATACTACTTCCCTAAGAATTTAAATTAAACCAATTTGAAACATGCAATAAAATATTAATAAGCATTCGCATCTTTATGCAAAAATACTTATATACTTCGCCAATCTTATTCTATTTAACTCATAAATATAATGAACTTGATTGCATTATTTTGTTTCAAAATGTTTATAAGAAATGTAGAAAGTGAAAAATGTATTTAATCAGTATTATTAAAAACGAAACTCAATCTAAAAATCACCATGGCTCGTTATAACTATTTAAATAAACTGTAAATGAAATTAATCAAAAATAACGTTAATACGTTATAAATTAATAAAAACACTAAGAAGAAATAGAGAAAAAACGTGTTAGATTCATATTTCACACCAGTGTGATCACCAAGCCGATCAGCCTGCAACACACTCATATATCTAAAAACTATAATGTTCCATATTCGTATTATTTAATATTTCAACACGCGGTGAATAGATCCCCTATCGCCCTCACGGGCATTCACTGTAGGAAATGACGGGGCTGGATGGATTATGCAAAAGTTCGATTTACGTAGTTTCAGATAAAGACGTCATTCGCACTATGTAAAATTTCAACACGCGGTAAATAGATTCCCTATCGCCCTCGCGGGCATTCACTGTAGGGAATGACGGGGTTAGATGAATAGTTTCATGATAGCTCTTGCAGGATATTCAATATTTGAAATAACAAAACGGAATAAAATTATAGGACTAAGTAGATTTAGCAGAAAAATAAGAAGAAATGTGAATACAACTGAAGGGAAAAAAGGAGGTAAAACTGAGTTCACCCCCATAGCTATAACTTATTGTATCTTATGGTTTTTAGCCAAGAAAGCATCAAGCTTATTAGCGAAATTTTGGCGGTCAGCTTGCGTTAATGCAGACGGTCCACCAGTCTGAATTCCGCTGCTCCGCATGGTTTCCATGAAATCACGCATTTGTAGGCGTTGCTTGATGGTGTCTTTGGTGTACATTTCGCCGCGTGGGTTTAATGCGTGTGCGCCTTTGGTGATCAGTTCATCAGCCAAAGGAATATCAGCGGTGATCACCAAGTCCCCTACTTCGCATTCCTGAACAATATAATTATCTGCAACATCAAAGCCTTGCTCTACTTGAATCGAGCGTAGAAATGGTGATGGTGGTGTACGGATATATTGATTCGCCACCAGCGTTACACTTATTTTGGCGCGATCTGCTGCGCGAAAAAGAATCTCTTTTACAACGTTTGGACATGCATCTGCATCAACCCAAATTTTCATAGGTTTCCCTTAAATATTGAGATTACGTGAATGAACACGTTAAATTTATCTATAAAAAAACCGCCCTTAATAAAGGCGGCTTTTATTTAATTCTTTGGCTTAGGCCGCTTGATTAATAGTGAAACTTAACCAATTAGCGCTTTCTTAGCAATGTACTCATCGTAAGTGCCGTGGAAGTCTTCTACGCCATCTTTAGTGATCTCAATGATGCGTGTTGCAACAGAAGTTACAAATTGACGGTCATGAGATACGAACATTAATGTACCTTTGAAGTTCTCTAACGCAAGGTTAAGTGCTTCAATAGATTCCATGTCCATGTGGTTTGTTGGTTCATCCATTAATAGGATGTTAGGACGTTGCATGATTAGCTTACCAAACAGCATACGACCTTGCTCACCACCAGAAATCACTTTAACTGATTTCTTAATGTCATTTTGTGAGAACAACATACGACCAAGGATACCACGAACAACTTGCTCGTCGTCGCCTTCTTTCTTCCACTGACCCATCCACTCTAGTAGTGTAATATCTTCAGCGAAATCAGCACTGTGATCCTGTGCGTAGAAACCGATATTGTTATTTTCAGACCACTTAATCATACCTTCCATTGGGTCCATTTGGCCCGCTAGTGTATTTAGGAAAGTTGATTTACCAATACCGTTTTCACCGATGATCGCAATGCGCTCACCCACTTCTACCAATAGGTTAACGCCATTGATAAGAATGTTATCGCCGTAACCTTGTTTTAGGTTCTCAACTTCAAGTGCGTTACGGAACAGTTCTTTTTCCTGATCGAAACGAATGAATGGAGATTGGCGGCTAGATGCTTTCACAGCTGTTAGCTGGATCTTGTCTAATTGCTTTTGACGAGATGTAGCTTGCTTAGCTTTAGATGCGTTAGCAGAGAAACGGCTTACGAACGTTTGTAGTTCAGCCATCTGTGCTTTCTTCTTCGCATTATCTGCTTGAAGTTGATCACGAGATTGCTCTGCTGCGATCATGTATTCGTCGTAGTTACCAGGGAACAGACGCATTTCACCGTAATCTAGGTCAGCCATGTGAGTACATACGCTGTTTAAGAAGTGACGGTCGTGCGAGATAATGATCATTGTGCAGTTACGTGCAAGAAGGATCTGCTCAAGCCATGCAATTGTATGGATGTCCAAGTTGTTCGTTGGTTCGTCAAGAAGCATGATGTCTGGGTTAGCAAACAATACTTGAGCCAATAACACACGCACTTTAAGACCAGGAGCAACGGCGCTCATAAGACCAAAGTGTTGATCTTCAGAAATGCCAAGACCTAAAAGAAGTTCGCCTGCACGTGCTTCTGCTGAGTAGCCGTCCATTTCTGCGAATTCAACTTCAAGATCAGCAACACGCATGCCATCGTCTTCAGACATATCAGGCATCGCGTAAATACGATCACGCTCTTCTTTCACAGTCCATAGTTCTTTATGGCCCATGATTACAGTATCGATAACACTGTAGTTTTCAAATGCAAATTGGTCCTGACCTAATTTCGCCATACGCTCGTTAGGATCAAGTGAAACAGTGCCACCAGATTGCTCTAGTTCGCCACCCAAGATTTTCATGAATGTCGATTTACCACAACCATTTGCGCCGATCAGGCCGTAACGGTTGCCACCACCAAATTTAACTGAGATGTTTTCAAATAATGGCTTATCGCCAAATTGCATTGTGATATTAGCTGTTGAAATCAATGTACTGTTTCCAAAATTTGTGAATATATCAAGCATTAAAAAAGCCGCTCAATATAGGCGACTTTTTCTCTAAATTGTTGTCTAGTATAGCAGCTTTCGTGACATACATCACCCTAAATTAGTGCTGCTATTTAGTAACTAATGATTAACGACGCGATCGACCGCCGTTATTGCGGCCACCATTACGACCACTGTTAGAACGTTCTTTATGTGCTGATGCCGCTTTTGCTTGTGATAACAAAATAGACTCAACAGTGAGTTCCATTGGTGTTTTTGGTGTAATGCCGTGGGCAAATGTACGCATACGTGGCGGTAATTCAAATTCAGCCGCAGAAGCACGAGGCATACGCTTAAAGCGAGACAGGTAAAAACCTTCTACTTTTTCACGTGCCCACTCTGTTTTCTTCAGGTATTTAACGCTACTTGCAATAGACGGTTTGGTATTGAAACAGTTCATACGCATTGCTGTATCAAGAATTTCCCAACCGTAATGATCAACAAGTTCTGTTAGCATTTTCTCTAAGCTAAGACCATGTAATGGATTATTTTGCAGTAATTGCTGCTCTAGCGTCAGTTCTTTTACTTTTTTTTCTGATTGTGGTTGTTGATCTAATTCTTGCATGTTAATTCCTAACAGAGACTCACTGAGTGGCGCGCATTATACTGATAATAGCAAAATAATCATTAATAAAAAAAGAGAATAAAAAAAGCGAGCACTATACTTAATGCTGATCAGTTAAGCCCAAAATGATCAATTGAACGATCCTGTAGATGTGTAAAAATCCAAGTGTATTTAATGCACTTGGATTTTTTTATGTTTTTAAGACAAGCACTTGAACAGATACATGCCTTCTCAGCTGATAAATTAAACGGCTTATCAGA